>DASUSA010000026.1:0-6223 GCA_036375335.1 Candidatus Limnocylindria bacterium | reverse complement strand
GGCGCATACGGCGCGGTCGGGATCGGCGTCGGCTCGACGACCCTCGGGTTCGGCTGGGCCACGGGCTATGTATTCACGACGCTGTCCAAGGCCCGACGGGTGGTCTTCACCGGCACGCTGCAGCCCTGGGTGAGCGGGAAGGACATCGTGCTCAAGCTCCTCGAGCGCTGGGGTACCGCGCAGTCCGCGGGGATGTCCGTCGAGTTCGTCGACGAAAAGATGCAGCTGCCGATCGCGTATCGCAACACGATCGCGAACATGATGGCCGAGGGCGAAGCCCAGAACGGGATCTTCGCGGCTGACGAGCTCACTGCGGCGTGGTACCGCGAGAAGGGCATCGCGCTCCCCTACCCGCTCGTTCGAGGCGGCAAGGACGCGCACTACGAGATCGACGAGGTCCTCGATCTCTCCGACGTCGTTCCGATGATCGCCAAGCCGTACTCGCCCGGGAACGCGTTCGCCGCGGACGAGGTCGCTGCGGAGCACCTGACCTTCGACAAGGCCTACATCGGCTCGTGCACGAACGGCAGCTACGACGATCTCCTCCAGGCCGCGCTCGTGATCCGCGACGCCCGCGACGCGGGCCACACGAAGGCCGCCACCGACTTCGTGGTGTTCCCGGGCTCGGGCTCGGTGAAGGACGCGATCGAGCGGGCCGATGAGCGGCTTGGCGGCGAGTCCGTCGGCACCGTCCTCCGCTCGGTCGGCGCGCAGATCCGGATGAGCTGGTGCGGCCCGTGCTTCGGCCAGGGCGACGACGCGCTCGAGCAAGGGCAGCGTGCGATCACGTCGTTCAACCGCAACTGGCAGAACCGCATGGGCGTCGGTGGCGAGGGCTACCTCGCGAGCCCCGCGGTGGTCGCATCGTCGGCGCTGCTCGGATACATGGCCCCGCCGAGCGCGCTGCACCTTCGCTGGAAGCCTGAGCGCTACGGGATCTAGGGCCAGGACGCCGCGTTCCTCGGCGGCGCGGTGATCACGCTGATCGCCTTCGGCCTTCTCATCCTGCTCACGCGCCCCGACACCCAGACCGCCGGACCATCGCCCTCGCCGAGCGTCTCCCTCTTGCCGCTGCCATTGATCACGAGCACGGTCGCGGCCGCGACGGCGGCCCCGACGACCGCGGCTCCCACGACCGCGGCACCGACCGTGGCGGCGCCGACCGTGGCGCCGTCGCCTCGCCTGATGACGCCACCGAGCGCGAGCCCCTAGAGCGCGCGCAACTCCCGCACGATCGGGGCGAACGGCTCCATCGCCTTCTCCGGGAGGCCGATGTATGTGATTCCGAGGCGCTCGCGCCGGGCGAGCAGCTGCCGCTTCAGGTCAGCGTGCGAGCCGTAGAGAAAGAACGGCGAGTCGACGACCTGCGCGGCCGCGCCCTTGAGTCGCGTGGCCAGCGCGTCGAACAGGGAACGCGACTCGTCGGTGACGCCGGCATCGACGATGAAGATGTTCAGCTCCAGGCGTTCGAGCCTCGCCCCGGCCTCCGCGCGCAGGCGTACGAGCTTGCGCTCGATCTCGCCGCGCGTGAGATCCGAGAGCACCGGCTGGGCGTTCGCGTCGAACCGGGGATTGAGCGCCACGATGTCGGCATGCCTCGCGGCGAAACGGAGCATCCGCGGGCCGCCTGCGCCGATCATGAGCGGCGGGCGTGGACGCTGGATGGGCTTCGGCAGCACCGTGGCCCCGTGCACCGTGTAGAACTCGCCGCTTGCGTCCACCGAGTCCTCGACGAAGAGCCGGTCGATCAGGGCGACCGCCTCGATCATGCGCGACACGCGCTTCCCAGGCAGGTCGTACGGCAGGCCGAGCATGTCGTAATCGCGCTGGTACCAGCCCGCGCCGAGGCCGAACTCCACGCGGCCGCCCGACAGCACGTCGAGCGTCGCGACCTCCTTCGCGAGGAGCACCGGATTTCGGTAGTCGTTCGCGAAGACGTAGCTCCCCACGCGAAGCCGGGTCGTCGCCTCGAGCGCCGCGGCCATCGCCGGGACCGGCGCGAGCTGCTGCGTGATGTGGTCGGTGACGAGGAGCGTGTCGTACCCGAGCTCCTCGATCCGGCGCGCCTTCGCGCGCCAGGCGTCGCCCGACTCCGCGCGCGTAGCGGTGATCGCAAAGCGGAAGGGCTTGATGGATGGGAGAATGCGCCCATCCGATGAAGACCGCACGCGAAGCAGCCAGCCGCCTCGGACCGATCGGCGTCTGGAGCTTCGAGCTCGAGCGCATGACCGCCGCCGATGAGGGACGGCTCGCGCAGGAGGTCGAGTCGCTGGGCTTCACGGCCCTCTGGATCCCCGAGTCGCTTGGCAGCAAGGAGATCTTCGCGCACGCGGGCATCCTGCTGGCGGCGACGACGACGCTCATCGTCGCCTCGGGCATCGCGAACATCTGGGCCCGCGATCCCGTGGCGATGGCGAATGGCGCGCGTGCGCTCCAGGAGGCCTACGCCGACCGGTTCCTCTGCGGCGTCGGCGTCAGCCACAAGCCCACGATTGACGCGCGCCTCGGCGGCGGCTATTCCAAGCCGCTCGGCCGGATGAAGGCCTACCTCGACGCGATGGACAAGGCCCCGTACGTCGGTCCGAACCGCAAGGACCCCCCGGCCCCGCGCGTGCTCGCGGCGCTCGGACCGCAAATGCTGCGACTCGCGGCGGAGCGGTCGCTCGGCGCGCATCCGTACTTCGTCCCCATCGAGCACACGCCCATCGCGCGGAAGGAGCTCGGAACCGATCCACTGCTCGCGGTCGAACAGGCCTGCACGCTCGAAGCGGATCCATCGAAGGGCCGCGAGGTCGCGCGCCGGCACATGAAGCGCTACCTCGAGCTCGACAACTACGCGAACAACCTGCGACGACTGGGGTGGGGTGACGCGGACATCGCGAACGGCGGGAGCGACAAGCTGGTCGATGCGATCGTGGCCTGGGGCGGCGCGGATGCGGTGAAGGCGCGCGCCGACGCGCACCGGAAGGGTGGCGCGGATCACGTCTGCTTGCAGGTGCTCGGCGACGATCTCCCCGGCCAGCTCCGGACGATCGCGAGGGCGCTGCTCTAGCCGGTCAGACCCACGCCGGCAGATCCACGTCCGTCTTGCGATACGCCTCGACGCAGATCGTCATGAGCACCAGGTCAGTGAGCGATCCGTGATGCGGCGCGTGAAGGTGCACGATCCGCTCCGCATGATCGAGGCGCTCGCCCTCGAAATGCATGCCCAGCTTCGCCAGACGCCGTGCCAGCTCGCGTCGCGCGTCCATACCCTGCTCCCTTCGGAAACTGAAAAGACCTCCCATTTCCTGGGAGGTCTTTGGCGGTTCCGGCTTTGGTCTTCGCTACGCGGTCTCGGTGCCCCTCCCAGCGTCGTTCGTGCCCCCGATAAGGAGCTCGATAACGACGATGCCAAGGACGCAAGACCGCATCGCCGAGAACGGTAGCATCCGACCCGAGCCTTGGGAACACCATCGCGCGTCGTGAAACTGGGCGTCCTCGGCGGCGACGGGATCGGGCCCGAGGTCGTCGATGCGGCGCTGGTCGTGCTCGACGCCTGCGAAGCCAAGTTCGGCTTCCGGACCGAGCGGACGGTGCTGGACTGGTCCGGCGAGCAGTACCTCCGCGACGGCCGGCGCTTCGACGCCGCCGCGCTCGAGCCCATCCGGAAGCTGGACGCGGTTCTCCTCGGCGCGGTCGGACATCCGGGCGTCCCGCGCGGCATGCTCGAGGCCGACATCATCTTTGGCTTCCGTCGCGGCCTTGACCTCTACGTGAATCTGCGGCCGCTGATCCTCTACGACTCGCGGCTCACGCCGCTCAAGGACAAGACCGAGAAGGACATCCAGATCTTCGTGATGCGCGAGAACACCGAGGACGTGTACGGACGGCAAGGGACCAGGACCGATCAGGGCACCCCAGACGAGCGCGTCTCGGTGGACATGGTGTTCACCCGTCGCGGCATCGAGCGCATCACGCGCTACGGTTTCGAGCGCGCGCGGGAGCTGGATCGCAGGAAGGTCACGCTCGTCGACAAGTCGAATGCGATTCCGATCCAGCAGCTCTGGCGGGACGTGCTCGAGGAGGTCGCGGCCGAGTACCCGGATGTCGAGCACGATGCGATGTACGTGGACGCCGCGTGCATGTGGCTCGTACAGAAGCCCGAGCAGTTCAGCGTGATCGTCACGACGAACCTCTTCGGCGACATCATCACCGACCTCGGCGCGGCGATCTGCGGCGGGCTGGGGACGGGCGCGTCGGGGAACATCCACCCTGGACAGGTGTCGATGTTCGAGCCGATCCACGGCTCCGCGCCGAAGTACGCCGATCAGCAGGCGGCGAGTCCGGTTGGCGCGATCGGCGCGCTCGCACTGCTCCTCGACTACGTCGGGCTCGGCGGAGCCCGCGCGGCGATCAATACCGCGCTCTTCGCGGGCTTCCACACCGGTCGCATCGATGGCGTCCAGGCGCGCGTCGGACGCACGTTCGAGGACGCAAAGGTGATCGCCGAGCTCATCACGAAGCAGTGAAGGTCCTCCGCACCGTCGCAGCTGTGCGTGCATGGCGAGCGTCGGCAGGCTCGGTCGGGCTCGTCCCGACGATGGGTGCGCTGCATGAAGGGCACGCAGCCCTCGTCGATCAGGCGATCCGGCAGAACGACGCCACGATCGTCTCGATCTTCGTGAATCCGACGCAGTTCGGACCGGGCGAGGACCTCGCGGCCTATCCGCGGAGCGAGGAGGCGGACCTCGCACTGCTGCAGCAGCACGGTGCGGCCGCGGCGTTCGTCCCGACGGTCGAAGAGATGTACCCCGCCGGTGATCAGACGCGCGTGATGCCGGGGAGGATCGCCGAGCCGCTCGAGGGCGCGGTGCGGCCCGGCCATTTCGTCGGCGTCGCGACCGTCGTCGCGAAGCTCCTGACCATCGTGACGGCCGATCGCGCGTACTTCGGGCAGAAGGACTTCCAGCAGCTTCGGGTGATCCAGACCATGGCGCGCGATCTGCGCGTCGGAACGCGCATCGTCGGTTGTCCGACCGTGCGTGCGCCAAGCGGGCTCGCGCTCTCGTCCCGGAACGCCTACCTGACAGAGGCCCAGCGCTCGAACGCGAGCGCACTCTCGCGCGGGCTGATGGAGGCGGAGCACGGGTTCGAGAGGGGCGAGCGCGACGCGCATGACCTCCGGTCGCTCGTGCGCTCGGAGCTGGAGGTCTGGGGTCTCACGGCGGAGTACATCTCGTGCGCCGACCCGCTCACCCTCGAGGAGCTGTCGGGTCGGGTGGACCGTGCCGTGCTGTCGCTCGCGGTACGGGTCGGGAAGGCCCGGTTGATCGACAATGCGCTGCTAGGGATACGCCTCCAGGACCTCGACGAGCTTCAATAGCGCGTCATTTACTGGCGTGGCCACGTGGTGTTGCCGCCCGCGGCGTGCGACCTCACCGTTGATCCAGTCGACCTCAGTCGGCCGGCCGTTGCGGACGTCCTGGAGCATCGACGAGCGGTTCGCGGCAGTGACCTCGGCCATCGCACGCCAGAGCTTCAGCGCCTCGTCGTCCGAGATCGGCACGCCCTCCGCGCTCGCGACGCGCGCGGCCTCCCGCGCAGCCGCATCGACGATCCGTGATGCGAGGTGCTGGAGCAGCTCGCCGTTCGTGACGCCGACGAGCGCGCTCACGGGGTTCACGGCAGCGTTGCCAACGAGCTTGCGCCAGACCGCCGGCCATGGGTCGTCAACGACCGTCGCACCCATGCCGCCGGCCCGCAAGGCGGACGCGAGCTCGTCGACGTGCGGTGCGCGCCCCAGCTCCACACGACCAGGTCCGGTCGTGCGCAGCTCGCCCCCGTCGATAGCCGCGCCAACGTAGATGACGCCGACGGCGACGCGATCGTCGCCGAGCACGGTCGCCAGGCGCTCGCGGTGCCCGAGGCCGTTCTGGATGGTGATGACCGTGCCGCCCGTGGACAGCACGCGTTTCGCTGCGTCCGCGGCCCACGCTGTTCCCTGCGACTTCGTCGCGACGATCGCGATGTCGACCGGCTCGACGCGGCCGTTCAGCGGGGCTGTCGTCCGGTCGACGCCCATCACCGGCACGTGACCGTCGAGGGTCCGTGAGACGAGCGTGCCGATCGCGCCGAGGCCGAGGACCGCGACCCGCATTTACCCCACCTTCTTGGGCTTGAACGACTCCTCGAGCGCCGCACGCTCCGTGTCCTTCATCGGGAAGCTGTGCTCCGCATCCGG
>DASUSA010000025.1:0-2353 GCA_036375335.1 Candidatus Limnocylindria bacterium | reverse complement strand
CAACCGGGCGGCCTCCGCGACGGCCTCCAGGCGGGAATGTGCGCCGAGCTTGCGCAGGATCGCCTGCACATGCGCTCGGAGGGTGGCGCTCGAGATGCCGAGCTGGTCGGACGCCTGCGTGGTCGAGGCCCCTTCCGCAAGGAGCTGGAGCACCTCGAGCTCGCGCGCGGTGAGCGGCTCGAGCGGCCGCGGCCGCGATTCGCGCTCGAGCAGCAGCCGCTGGAGCTCGCTCGGGGCGAAGAGGATCTCGCCGAGCGCGGCGGCGCGGACGCCCTCGACGACCTCGTCGAACGGACGGTCCTTCGTGAGGTGGCCCACCGCGCCGGACCGGGCCACGTCGGAGAGGACCGTCACCGACGGGTCACCCGTGAGGATGAGGACCGAAGTGTCGGGCAGCGTCGCCCGGACTGTGCGCGCGATGTCGGATCCGGTGCCGTCGGGCAGGTGGTAGTCAGCGAGGACCACATCCGGGCGCGCCTCGGTCATGCGGCGGACGGCGGTCTGCACGTCGTGGACGACGTCGATCACCTCGATCCCATCCGCGCTTCGCAGCGCCACCCGCAGCAGCTCGGCGAAGAGCCGCTCGTCGTCGACGATGAGCACCCTAGTCTTCGTCTTCGTTCCGATCGTCATGATCCTGTCGCCTCCCCTCGGTCGTGGCCACGGACACCGGCGGCCAGCGCGGCAACGACTGCCGCGTCGAGCTCGCCACGCTGGACAGCCTGCTGAAGGATCTGCACGGCCGCGTCGGCCGACATTGCCGGGCGATCGGGCCGCGCGATCCGAAAGGCCTCGTACCGGTCGGCGACCGCGACGATGCGGACCTCGAGCGGGATCTGCGGCGCCTTGAGGCCATCCGGATAGCCGCTGCCGTCGAGGTGCTCGTGGTGCGAGCGGACGATCGGCAGGAGCCGCGCGAGCGGCCGGAACGGCGCCAGCAGCTCCTGTCCGAGCGCCGGATGCTGCTCGATCTGCTTGCGTTCGGCGGCGGTGATCTCGCCTCGACTGCGGACCAGCCCAAGGGGAAGCTTCGTGTTGCCGATGTCGCGGAGCAGTGCGCCGACGCGGATGTTCTGGCACGTCTGCGAGTCGAGTCCCAGGGCCTTGGCGATCGCGACCGCACGGCCCGCGACGCGCTCGCTGTGGCCGGCCGTCGATCGATCGTGCGACTCGAACGCCATCGCGAGAGCGATGAGCGCGTCGGCGGCCGCATCGACGTCCCGCCCGAGCTGATGCTCGCGGACGGCGAGATCGGCGATGCGCGCGAGCTCGTCGTTGAGGACCACGGTGTCGGGGCTGGCCGGCGCGCCAGCGGGCGCGACGCGCAACACGGTCGGTCCCTCCCTGCCCATCTGGCTTGCGACGTTCGCGTCAGCATCGACGACGAGCAGGTCGACGGCGCGTCCTTCCGCGCCGATGGGGATGATCTCGAACTTCGGTGCGATGATCTGCTCGGCGCGCTCGCGCCGGGCCGTGTCCGCGAGCGCGACGATGGCCGTTGGCCGACCGACGTGGGCGACCTCGGCCGGCTTCGACAGCCGGGGTCCGCGCACGCGGCGCGACTGGCTGAGGACCGCATCGACCCGCGCGAGGAGCTCCGCGGGATGGAACGGCTTGGTGAGGTAGTCCGACGCGCCGCACGAGAGGCCGCGGACCTTGTCGAACACGTCGCCGCGGGCCGACAGGAAGATGACCGGGATGTCGGCGGTCGCGCTGTCGCTCTTCACCTGGAGGCACACGTCGTAGCCGTCGGTGTCGGGGAGGCCGACATCGAGGAGCACGAGGTCCGGGTGGAGCTCGCGGATGAGCGCCAGGCCGTCACCACCGGTGCGACCGACGGACACGCTCATGCCGTTCGCTTGGAGCCGGCGCTGGAGGACGTCGGCCGACGCCGGGTCGTCCTCGACGACCACGACGCTGGTCTCCGACTGCATGGCGTTCAAGACTTCTTCGCCTCCCCGAGGAGATGCCGCATCGCCACGACGAACTTCGACGGACGGTCTGCGGGCGCGCGCTCGCGGAGATAGCCGTGCAGCTCCTCGGCCCAGTTCGGCAGCTGGCCGATCCATTTCATCTCAATGACGACATTGGTCTCGCGCGTGAGGATCGGACCGATCCGGATCGGGACCGAGTCGTCGGCGTTCGTCGTCCACGGCACCGCGAGGTAGATGAGGTTGTGGTCCGCTGTGATGCGGATCCGGTCACCTGGCGATGCGTACGCGAGCCGGTTGTACTGCGTCACAACGACTGGGCGAGCACCAGCATGCACGAGCTCGGCGGCCTTCTGACCGAGGCCCGTCGCCGCGTCGGTGAGCGTCGTCTCGCCGCGCAGGAAGGCCGGAACGGCGTCGCC
>DASUSA010000024.1:0-2599 GCA_036375335.1 Candidatus Limnocylindria bacterium | reverse complement strand
GGTTCGCTTCGGACCCGCGCGGCGAACGGGTCGTCGCGCTCTGCGCGATCGACAACCTGATGAAGGGCGCTGCCGGCAACGGCGTGCAGGCGATGAACGTCGCATGTGGTTTCCCCGAGACGGCCGGTCTCGAGTTCCCGGGGTTGCATCCGTGACGCTGCGCGCGGTCATCAAGGCCGGCGGCTCCGCGGGTGTCGACCGCGACAGCGTGGCCGACCTGGTCGCCGACGTCGCGCGCTCTGACGAGATCGTGCTCGTGCACGGCGCATCGGCCGAGACCGACAAGCTGCAGACCGCGTTCGGGCATCCGTCGAGACGGTCACCTCGCCGTCCGGCCATCAGAGCCGGCGGACCGACCGTCGCACGCTCGAGCTCTTCGCGATGGCCGCGCTCGGCGTCGAGAACTTCCTCTACGTCGAGAAGCTCCAGGCGCGGGGCGTCGACGCGGTCGGCCTGTCCGGCCTCTCGGGCCGGCTCCTCGTCGCCGAGCGCAAGGCCGTCCGGTCGGTGAAGGACGGCAAGACCGTCATCCTGCGCGACGACTACACCGGCACGGTGAAGGCCGTGAACGTGCCGCTGCTCCGGCAGCTCATGGGGCCGAGCCGCGTTCCGGTCGTCGCGCCCCTCGCGCTCTCGACGGAGAACGAGGCGGTGAACGTTGATGGCGATCGGGTGGCTGCCCGCATCGCGGTCGCGGTCGAGGCCGATGCGCTCCTCATCCTCACGAACGTGCCCGGTCTGCTGCGCGACGTCTCCGATCCGGATTCGCTCGTGCCGGAGGCGACGCTCGATGAGGCCGAGGGACTGGCGCAGGGCCGGATGAAGAAGAAGATCCTCGCCGCCCGCGAGGCGATCGAGGGCGGCGTCGGCGAGGTGATCATCCGCAGCGCCGCCGGCGACCCGCGCGTGCGTACGGTCATCCATGGCTGATGCCATCCGCCGGGAGGCCGCGCACACCTCGGGGCTCTACCAGAAGCGCGAGCTCGCGCTGGTCCGGGGCGACGGCGCGCTGGTGTGGGACGAGGCCGGCCGTCAGTTCATCGACTGCGTCGGCGGCCAGGGCTCCGGCAATCTCGGGCACGCGAACGCGGCGGTCGCGCACGCGCTCGCGGCGCAGGCACGGACGCTCTCCTTCTGCACCGAGCTCTTCTACAACGACCGTCGCGCCGAGCTGTACGACCGGCTCGCTCGGATCCTTCCTCCGTCGCTCGACCGAATCTTCCTCTGCAACAGCGGCACCGAGGCGGTCGAGGGCGCGCTCAAGTTCGCGCGCCTCGCGACGAAGCGCACGAAGGTCGTCGCGACGATGCGCGGCTTCCATGGCAAGACGATGGGCGCGCTGTCCGCGACCTGGGGGCCCGAGTACCGCGAGCTCTTCGGCCCGCTGCTCGAGGGGTTCAGCCACATCCCGTTCAACAAGGTCGAGGCCCTCGATGCGGCGATCACGGCCGAGACGTCGGCGTTCATCGTGGAGCTCGTGCAGGGAGAGGGTGGGGTGCGCCCGGCGACGCGCGAGTTCGTCGCCGAGGCCGCGCGACTCTGCCGAGCGCGCGGTGTGCTGCTCGTCGTCGACGAGGTCCAGACAGGCTTCGGGCGAACGGGCACGATGTTCGCGATCGAACAGTTCGGGATCGTGCCCGACGTACTCTGTCTCGCCAAGTCGATCGCCGGCGGCATCCCGATGGGCGCGATCGCGTTCGCGCGCTCCCTTGGCGAGCTGCCGAAGCGCTCGCACTCCACGACCTTCGGTGGCAACCCGCTCGCATGTGCCGCGGCCGTCGCGACCATCGACGAGCACGTGCGACTTGGGCTCGCTGCCGCGGCGGCCGAGCGGGGACGGCAGCTGCACGAGGGGCTCGTGTCGATCGAGTCACCGAAGGTCCGCGAGGTCCGCGGTCTCGGACTGATCCAGGGCATCGAGCTCAAGGAGAACGCCGGGCCCACCCTCAAGGGCCTCCAGGATCACGGCGTGCTGGCGCTGGGCGCAGGCCCGACCGTCGTGCGGTACCTCCCGCCGCTGGTGATCTCCGCCGCGCAGATCGATGCGGTCATCGACGCGACCCGCGCCGCGCTCGCGGCGTGAACGAGGTCGAGCTCGCACCCGACGACGTTGCACTCGTCGGCGGGCTGGTCGCGATCCCGTCGGTGTCGCGACAGGAGGCCGACGCCGTGGAGTGGCTTGTCGCCCGGATGGCCGAGCGCGGATTCCGCGCGTCGGTCGACCCGGCCGGCAACGCGGTCGGCGAGATCGGGGACGGCCCCGTGCACGTGGTGCTGCTCGGGCACATCGACACGGTGCCGGGCGAGATCCCGGTGCGGGTCGAGGTCGGCGAGCTCATCGGCCGCGGCGCTGTCGACGCGACGGGCCCGCTCGCGGCGTTTGTCGCGGCGGCCACCGTGCCTGTGCCGGGCGTCCGCGTGACCGTCGTTGGCGCGGTGGAGGAGGAATCACCGACGAGCAAGGGCGCGCGCTTCCGCGCGACGCTCCCGGCGCCCGACTGGTGCGTGATCGGCGAGCCATCGGGCTGGGACGGGGTGACCGTGGCGTACAAGGGCCGGCTGCTGCTTGGCGTGTCACTGTCACGCGAGGCGCGGCACG
>DASUSA010000023.1:0-14205 GCA_036375335.1 Candidatus Limnocylindria bacterium | reverse complement strand
AGGCGGGCAAGCTTGACCCGGCGCTGATCGGCGAGGCGACGATCGCGGCCCGCCTTGACACGGCGGAGATTCCCGACCCCGATCTCCTCATCCGCACCGGCGGCGAGCTGCGCGTCTCGAACTTCCTGCTCTGGGAGGTGGCCTACGCGGAGATGTGGGCGACCGACGTGCTGTGGCCCGACTTCGCCGTCGAGCACCTCGATGCGGCGCTCGCGTCGTACGCGCGCCGTGAGCGGCGGTACGGCCGCTGACCGATCTTCCGCGCCGGACGATGAGCGGCCTGGTCTACGCCGCCATCGTGCTCGCCGCGGCGCTCGGCCCCGCGATCGTGCTTGTGTCGGTCGTCGGCCTGGGTCTCGGGATCGCGCTTCGCGAGCTGTGGTTCCTTCGACGTGCGGGCCCGCCGGTCCTGCTGCAGCTCGTGGTGGTCGTGGTCGGCCTGCTTGGCTTGCTCTACCTCGGGTCAATCGGAGATCGCGGCGCGGCGCACCCGACCGCGACCGGATACCGGATCTGGCTGCTGCTGGCCATCGGCGCGACGTGGGCCGCAGACGTCGGCGCGTACGCGGTCGGTTCGCTCTGGGGGCGGCGGAAGATCGCACCGGGGATCAGCCCGGGCAAGACCTGGGAGGGCATGTTCGGCGGTTTCGGCGCCGCCGCGCTCGCGGTCCTCGGCATCGCTGCGCTGTTCGGCCTCGGCCGTCCGGAAGCGGCGGTGGCCGCGGTGACCATCGGGCCCGTAGCGTTCGCGGGCGATCTTTTCGAGAGCTGGCTGAAGCGAAGCGCTGGGGTGAAGGACTCGGGCACGCTCTTTCCCGGTCACGGCGGCATGCTCGATCGCATCGATTCGCTCGTCGCCGTCGCGATCCTCGTCGTCGGACTGACCCTGGCCGCGGGTCTGGGATGATGAACAGGTGAAACCGACGCGCGTGGCGATCCTCGGCGCGACCGGCTCGATCGGCCAGCAGGCCCTCGAGGTCATCGCCGCGCATCCGGACCGCCTGACCGTCACCGCGCTTGCCGCTCGCTCGCGGCGCGACGCCCTCCTGTCGCTCGCGGCGCAGCTCGGTGTGACGCACACCGCGACGGGGGACGACGATCTGATCGCGCTCGCGACCGCGGACGATGTCGACCTCGTGCTCGTGGCTACGCCCGGCATCGCCGGGCTGCGGCCGACCCTGGCCGCGCTCGCAGCGGGCAAGGATGTGGCCCTCGCGAACAAGGAGGTCCTCGTCGTCGGCGGGCATCTCGTTCGGGCCGCCGCCGGTGGCGCGGGGAAGCGGCTGCGCCCGGTCGACAGCGAGCACTGCGCGCTCTGGCAGTGCCTGAACGGCCTCGACCCGGATCGGGTCGAGCGCGTCGCGATCACGGCGTCGGGTGGGCCGTTTCGCCAGCGCGCGCTGAACACATTCGCGTCGATCACCGCGGACGAGGCGCTCCGCCATCCGACCTGGCGGATGGGACCGAAAGTGACGGTCGACTCGGCGACGCTCGCGAACAAGGCCTACGAGGTCGTGGAAACGCACTGGCTCTACGGATTGCCGTACGACCGCATCGACGTCGTGCTGCATCCCGAGAGCGTGGTCCATGCGATGGTCGAACTCGTCGACGGCAGCGTCATCGCGTCGATCGCCCAACCGGACATGCGACTGGCGATCCAGTACGCCCTGCTCTGGGATCACGAGACATCGCTTGCGCCGCGGTTCGACTGGACGAAGGAGCGGGCGCTGCACTTCGGCGCGGTCGAGATCGAGCGCTACCCATGCTTCGCGCACGTGCTCGCGGCGGCCCGGACCGGCGATCAGGGCGCGATGGTCGGCGTCTCCGCCGCCGACGAGGTCGCGGTCGCGCGGTTCCTGGCGGGGGAGATCGCGTTCACCGAGATCGCGGGCTTTCTCCGCCGGGGCGCAGAACTTGGCGCTGGTGCCGGCGCGGCGCCTGGGCTCGACGAGATCATCCGGATCGACGGGCGCGTCCGGCGCGAGCTCGCCCCGGCCGAGGCCCGGGCATGAGCGCGATCCTGTCGGTGTTCACGAACCTCCAGACCCTCGTGCTGTTCGTCGCGACGTTCACGGTCATCGTCGCGGTCCACGAGTTCGGGCACTTCGCGGCCGCGCGGCTGCTCGGGATGAAGGTCCTCGAGTTCGCGTTCGGCTTCCCGCCGCGCCTCGCCGGCATCCGCCGCGGCGAGACCGAGTACACGATCAACTGGATCCCGTTCGGCGGCTTCGTACGGATCCTCGGGCAGGATGACTTCACGATCCATCAGCAGGGCACCGGCGACCCCCGGTCGTTCACCTCGAAGCCCTGGTGGGCTCAGGCGATCGTCCTCGCCGCCGGCGTGTTCATGAACTTCGTGCTCGCGATCCTCATCCTCACGGTCGCGTTCATGACCGGCACCACGGCGCCGACGGGCGATGTCCGGGTCTTCGACGTGCGTCCCGGATCGCCGGCGGCGGCAGCCGGGCTGCGGGTCGGTGACATCGTCGTCGACGTCGACGGCACGCCGATCCACACCGCGCGCGCGATGGTGAACATCACCGCGAAGGCCGCGGACAAGCAGCAGGAGATCTCCATCGACGTGACCCGGGGCGGGCAGCCGGTCCCGCCGATCAAGGCGACGCCGCGCGCCGATCCGCCGGCCGGCGAAGGCCCGCTCGGCGTGCAGCTCGAGGAGGTCCAGGCCGCGGTCGCGGTGCCGCCTACCCAGGCGATCGGCTCGGCGGTCGGCCTCACCGGCGACGTCGTCGGCCAGATCGTGGCCCTCCCAGGCCAGCTCATCGCGCAGCGTACGAGCCCGAGCGCGAACGCACCGGTCGTGGGCGGGCCGATCGAGATCTTCCGCGTGACCGGTCAGGTCGCGCAGTTCGGCATCCCGACCTTCCTCAAACTGGTCGGCGTGCTCTCGGTGAACCTCGGGGTGATCAACATCATCCCGTTCCCGGGCCTCGACGGGGGACGCCTCTTCTTCGTGCTGCTGGGGGCGCTTCTTCGGCGACGGCTTTCGCCGCAGGTCGAAGCCGCGATCCACGCGGTCGGCTTCGTGCTCCTCCTCGGCCTGCTCGTGATCGTGAGCATCTCCGACATCCGTCGCGCCGTCGGCGGGTAAAGGGAGCAACGTCGCCCAGTTGACGCTCGCGCGGCCCGAGGCCTGCGGTACAGTCGCGGCCCGATGAACGACACCGTCGTAGCCGTGCGCGGGCTCGAGAAGACGTACAAGGTGCACGAGCGCGAGTCCGGCGTGGCCGCGACCGTGCGGTCGTTCTTCAACCGCAAGTTCAAGGATGTGCCGGCGGTCGGCGGCATCGACTTCGAGATCGCGCGCGGCGAGGTCGTCGGCTTCCTCGGACCGAACGGAGCGGGGAAGACCACGACCCTCAAGATGCTCTCGGGCCTGCTGTACCCGACCGGCGGCGACGCACAGGTCCTCGGCTACACGCCCTGGAAGCGCGATTACGCGTTCCTGCGGCGGATCGCCCTGCTCATGGGGAACCGGACGCAGCTCGTGTGGGACATCCCGGCGGCCGACTCGTTCCTCGTCCTCAAGCAGATCTACGCGATCCCGGACGCGGATTACCGGACCCGACTCGACGGGCTCGTTGAGCTGCTCGAGCTGCAGTCGCTCATTCACAAGCCCGTTCGGCAGCTGTCGCTCGGGGAGCGGATGAAGGTCGAGTTCGCCGCGGGACTCCTGCACGGACCGGAGGTCGTGTTCCTGGACGAGCCGACGCTCGGGCTCGACGTGTCGATGCAAGCGCGCATCCGGACGTTTGTGTCCGAGCTCAACCGCCGCAGCGGCGCGACGATCCTGCTCACGAGCCACTACATGGACGACATCGTCGCGCTGTGCAAGCGCGTCGTCGTCATCCACCACGGCAAGCTGCTCTACGACGGCGCGCTCGCCGATCTCGCCGAGCGCATGGCGCCGTACAAGGTCGTCGGCGCGACGCTGCGGGACGGGGCGGCGCGGGCGGACCTGTCCACATACGGCGAGGTCATGTCCAATGACGGCGCCGGCCGGGTCAAGATCCGGGTGCCCCGCGCGGAGGCGCCCGCCCGCACGGCGCGGCTCGTCGCCGATCTGGGCGACACCCTCGCGGACCTGTCGCTCGAGGACCCGCCGATCGAAGACGTCATCGACCGCGTCTTCTCCGGCGAGCAGCTGGGCGCTGCCCCCGAGCCCGTGGCCGCGCGATGACCCTCGTCTCGACGTACCGGGCGTTGCTGCTCGCGGGCTTCCAGCAGATGGCCCAGTACCGGATCCAGGGGCTGCTCTGGATGCTGTTCGCGATCATCCGGCCGGTCATCTTCCTCGCCGCGTGGGTCGCGATCGCGACCGCCCAGGGCGGGTCGGTGGCCGGTTACACCGTCGGCGACTTCGCCGCGTACTACGTGTGCCTCGCGTGGGTGAGCCAGCTCGTGATGGCCTGGAACTCCCAGGAGTTCGAGTGGGAGGTGAACCAGGGCCGCCTGTCAGCGAAGCTGCTCCGGCCGCTCCATCCGATCCACTACTCGGTGGTCGACAACATCGTCTACAAGGTGACCACGCTGCCGGTGCTCGCGGTCATCCTGGTCGTGATCTCGATCGCGTTCAACGCGCATTTCTCCACGCAGCTCTGGCACGTGCTGGTCTTCGTGCCGAGCGTGATCCTCGCCGCGGCGCTGTTCTTCGTGTTCGGGTACATCGTCGCGTGTCTGGCGTTCTGGGCGACCCGGATGCGGACGGCGAACACCCTGTGGCAGCGCGCCTCATTCGTCTTCGCGGGCCAGATCGCGCCGATCGCGCTCATGCCCGGCTGGCTCCAGGCGATGGCCTACGGCCTGCCGTTCTGGTACATGCAGGGCGCGCCGACGGAGATCCTCCAGGGGACCGCGACGCCGGAGCGCGCGCTGTTCATCCTCGCCGGCCAGACCGTGTGGCTGATCATCTGCACCGCCGTGTTGAGGGTCGTGTGGCGACGCGGCGTGCGGGCCTACACGGCGGTCGGGGCGTGATCCATTACGTGCGGATCTTCCGCTCCTTCGTCGGCGCGGAGATCAAGAACGAGCTTGCGTACCGCCTGAACTTCGTCCTTGGCCTCGTGGAGATGCTGCTCGTCGTCGGCACGAGCCTCGGCGCGGTGCTCGTGCTGTTCACCCAGGCGAAGAACCTCAACGGCTGGACGCTGCCGGAGATGATCGCGCTCACCGGGGTGTACTACCTGGTCCAGGGCGGCGTGAACCTCATCTTCGCGCCGTCGTTCGAGAAGCTGATGGAGTACGTCCGGCTCGGCACGCTCGACTTCACCCTGCTCAAGCCCGCGAGCTCGCAGTTCCTCGCGAGCACGCGGCACATCTCGATCGTACGGATCAGCGACCTGGTCCTCGGGTTCGTTGTTCTGGGCGTCGGTCTGCTCATGCTCGGTGAGGCGATCACCCCGTGGGCGGCGTTCACGTTCGCCATCACCCTCGCCTGCGGCGTCGCCGCGGTCTACGCGCTCCTGCTCACGCTCGTGACCCTGTCGTTCTGGTTCGTGCGCGTCGACAACATCCTGGCGATCTTCTGGGCGTTCACCGACGCCGGCCGGTTCCCGATCGACCTGTATCCGGGCTGGCTGCGCTTCACGCTCGCCACGGTCGTGCCGATCGGCATCGCGGTGACCGTGCCGGCCGAGGCGATCTCGGGCCGCATGTCGTTCGAGACATTCGTTGGCATGCTCGCGGGCACCGCGCTGTCGGTGACGTTCGCGTCCTGGTTCTGGCGCCGCGGGCTGCGGAGCTACACCGGCGCGAGCGCGTAGCCGGGCCGGCGCTCGGTAGACTTGACGACGATGCCAGAGGACTGGAACCGCAACATGATCGCCGAGTTCCACGCGAAGCACGGCAAGGGCATCGGGCACTTCGGCGACCGGCTGCTGCTCCTTTCGACCAAGGGCAAGAAGAGCGGCCGGGCCCAGCTCGTGCCGGTCGCCTATCACCGCGACGGCGACCGCTACGTCATCGTGGCCTCGAAGAGCGGTGCGCCGACGCACCCGGATTGGTACCACAACCTCGTCGCGCAACCGCGAGCGACCATCGAGGTGGGCGACGAACACCTCGACGTCACGGCCACGCTGCTCGCGAGCGGACCGGAGCGCGACCGGCTGTACGAGGCCCACGCGAAGCTGATGCCGGGGTTCCGGGACTACGTGCAGAAGACCACGCGCGTCATCCCGGTCGTCGTGCTCGAGCGCGTCGCGCCCTCAGCTAGGGGGTGATGTGGAACGACGCGACGATCGCCCGCAGGTCGGACTCCGTCGCCGCTGACGGCTTCCAGTCCGGCGAATCGACCTTGTAGCCGACGACGAACATCCGGCCCGCGTCGTACACGTAGTACGCGACCGAGAAGCGCGGTCCGTTCGTCACCTTCGCCGCGACGTGGCCGTCGATCGTCGCGTTCTCCACGATCTGGCCTTGGGCCCACCCCGCAAGGAGCGGGTCGGTGGCCCAGGCCATCGGCGTCCACGCCAGCGGATCGCGCCACTGCTCGACGATCGCGACGTACGACCACGCGGCGCCCGGGCCGGGGTCGTTGAGGACGCCGGCTTCGTCGCCGGTGGACCGGATCGTGAAGACCTCGTGTCCGACCTTCAGGTTTCCGTTGTGCACGAGGGCCGACAGCACCGTCGACCGCCGCCAGGGAGCGGGCAGCCCGACGGAGTAGCCGAGGGTCTGGCTCGCGTACGCGCTCACCGGGCCGGCCGGACCGCGCGTCGCGGCGAACGCCGTGGCACCGAGCGCGGCGATCCCGATGACCCCCGCGAGCAGCGCGGCGAGCGGCACGAGGCGCCTCATCGCCGGTCCACCAGCCAGAACACGCCCTGGTCCTCCATCCAGGTGATCCCGTCGATCACCGGCCGCAGGTACACGCGGTAGATGCCCGGGGTCGCCGGGCCGACGAGCTCGAACGGATAGCTCGCGACCTCGCCCGGCGCGACGGTGGCCTGGCTCTGTCCGACGCGGTTCGTCCCAGTGAGGACGCTCGGGTGATCCTGCGGGGGCTCGGGCCCGAAGGTCCCGAGGCGCGAGTTCGTCTGAGACCAGGAGTCCCAGCCGGTGTTGCGCCAGAGGCCGGTCGTCGCATGGTGCTCGCCGTTGCCGAGGACGACCCACACGCTGCCGCCGACGTACGTCGCCGAGTACCGCGGCCGGTTGGCCGACACCGGTGCGGTGCCGAGCGCGGGCTCGCCGGCCTCATCGAAGCGGACCTCTACCGATCGGGTGGCCGACTGCCCGTCGAGTGGCGTCGGCTCGACCGCGAAGTGGAGGTGGTCGCCCGGATTGCCGCAGACGATGCCGGCGGCGCCGGCGTCCGCGATCGGATGGCCCTGAGCCACGACCTCGCCC
The DNA here is from genome assembly GCA_036375335.1 of Candidatus Limnocylindria bacterium. GTDB lineage: Bacteria > Chloroflexota > Limnocylindria > P2-11E > P2-11E > UBA4735. The sequence continues at coordinate 6,840 of DASUSA010000023.1, read as the reverse complement.
GGCGAGACGGAGGCCGAGTTGTAGCTGATGTGCCAGTAGATGGACGAGTAGCCATCCCCGTGATCGAGGACGATGTAGTTCGCGTCGTTCCGGAACGCCGGGTCGCACGAGCCGATCCCGAAGCCGGCCACGTAGCGGATGACGGTCCCCGAGTGGGCCGCCGCGATGTGGTCGCCGATGTGGAGACCGAAGTCATAGGCCCAGACGTCGTTACCGATGCAGTGGCTACCACCGCTGACCGCGCAGTTCTGAAACGCGCCCGGCGTCTGGGTGACCACGTATGCGCGGCCGGGCGGGAACGGTAGGCGGAGCCCGCCGTACGCGGCCTGGGCCGGCGTGCCGACGAACGCGAGACGGGTGAACACACAGACGGCGATCAGGCCCCCGCGGAGCGCTGCAGAAAGGCGCGTTGGCACGTTGTCCATAACGATGGGCGGCTACGCTTAGTACGAATGCAGTCACCGATGAACGTCGATCTGAACCTCCCCGAGGACCGCGTCGGGCCGCGCGCCCGTCGGGCAAGCAAGCGGGTGTGGGTCGGCGGCGTCCCGATCGGCGACGGCGCGCCGATCGCCGTGCAGTCGATGTGCACGACCCTCACGCACGACATCGAGGCCACCATCCGGCAGATCGAGCGGCTCCAGGAAGCGGGCTGCGAGATCGTCCGCGTGGCCGTGCCCGACCGCCGCGCCGGTGAGGCGCTGAAGGAGCTCGTCCGGCGGAGCATCCTGCCGGTCGTCGCAGACATCCACTTCGACTACAAGCTCGCCCTCATGGCGCTCGACGCGAAGGTCCACAAGCTGCGCCTGAACCCCGGGAACATCCACAACAAGGACGGCGTGCGCGAGGTCGTGAAGCGCGCAAAGGAACAGGGCACGCCCATCCGGATCGGCGTCAACTTCGGCTCCATCCCGGACAAGGAGCCCGGCGACCTGCGGGACGATGCGCAGCGGATGGTCGACCTGGCGCTGTCCGAGATCCGGATCCTCGAGGAGCTCGACTTCACCGACATCGTCGTGAGCGTCAAGGCGTTCGAGGTACCGAAGATGATCGCCGCGTACCGCCGCCTCGCGAAGTCGATCCCGTACCCGCTCCACCTCGGCGTGACCGAATCCGGCACGCTGCTGGCGGGCTCGGTCCGGTCGACCGCGGGCATCAGCGTGCTCCTCTACGAGGGCATCGGGGACACGATCCGCGTGTCGCTCTCCGAGGATCCGGTCATGGAAGTGAAAGCGGCCTTCGACATGCTGAAGTCGCTCGAACTGCGCGACCAGGGCCTCACGCTCGTGGCCTGCCCGTCCTGCGGCCGCGCGGATATCGACCTCATCCCGCTCGCGAAGGTCGCCGAGGAGCGCCTGCGCGCGCTGCCGGTCCCGATGAAGATCGCGGTCATGGGGTGCGAAGTGAATGGCCCGGGAGAGGCGAAGGACGCCGACGTCGGCATCGCTGGCGGAGTGGGGAAGGGCGCGATCTTCCGCAAGGGCAAGGTCGTCGGCGTCTACCCCGAGGCCGAGCTCATGGACGCGCTCCTCGCGGAGATCGACAAGATCCTCGTGGAGAACGGCAAGGAGCCGTATTCGCAGAAGGCGCCAAAGCTGTCGCACGAGGGCCAGCTCACGCCGGGTCGGTCGGTGCCGGCAGGGACGCGGACATAGCGCTCAACGTCGACGCCTCGAGCGGCGTCGTCCACATCCGGCGAGCGACGATCGCGGACGTCGATTTCCGCAAGTCGGCGTTTTCCCGCTTCACGCCGGACGCCTGCACCTTCATCAACTGCGACTTCCGCGGCCTGGTGTTCGATCGAAAGTGGCAGCCGCTCTTCTCGAGCCCGGTGCAGAGCATCTTCAAGGACTGCCGGTTCGATGACGCCGACCTTTCGAAGGCCGATCCCGGCCAGACCCGGTTCGAGGGCTGCACGTTCGCCGACTCGCACCTCGAGAAGTGGCAGGCCACCTGCGCCGAGTTCGTCGACTGCACATTCGCCGGGCCGATCACCAAGTGCCGGTTCTACGGCCGTCCGTGGGGTCTCGCGGCCCAGCATCTCGACCCGCGCCGGGCGATCAACGAGTTCACCGGCAACGACCTCCGGAAGGCCGACCTCATCGACACGGTGTTCATCCAGGGCATTCGCTTCGACGAGCAGCGCTGGCCAGAGGGCAAGGACTGGGTCCACGTCGACCGCTTCCACCAGCGCTCGCAGCGGGTGCGCGCGGTCGTCCTGAAGTGGCGGGACCCCGAGCTCCGGCAGGAGGCCCTGGACATGCTCGTCCACCTCCAGACCATGTACGGCGAGCAGACCGAGCTCGTCTACCGGAAGCAGGACCCCCGGCTCAAGTTCACCCCGGAGACCCAGTCCAAGCTCTGGGACGAATTCGCGACCGTTCTCTAGGGATTCGTCGCGTACCATTCGCCGACGTTCGCCGTTCCAACTGAGCGATGAAGGATCTGAAGGGGGCCACCATGCAGGATCGAGCACACACACCAGCGGATAGCGCCCTGAACGCGCTCCTCGGCCGGGGCTCCGAGTTCGACGGCAAGCTGAACTTCGAGGGTACGGTCCGCATCGACGGGACCTTCACCGGCGAGATCGGCACGAACGACATGCTGATCATCGGCGAAGGCGCCAAGGTCACGGCCGACATCACCTGCGGCTCCGTGGTCATCAACGGCGAGGTCACCGGCAACATCAAGGCGACCGAGATGGTCGAGCTCCACAAGCCGGCGAAGGTCAAGGGCGACATCACGACGCCGTCGCTCATGGTCGACAAGGGCGTGCAGTTCGACGGCACGTCCAAGATGGACGCGACGGCCTCGAACCTCGTGACGCTCAACCGGCGCGAAGCAACGGCCGACCGGCCCTAGCCGGCGGCTCGTCTAGCGGTCGGAGTCGCTCCGGCCCGCCTTGCGCTCCTGGAGCTCACGCTCGAGGCGGATTTCCTGTTGGACGGTCTTGCCGTGGTGCGGACAGTTCTGCCACCGGCAGCTGTGCCTCGGCTGCCAGAGGATGACGAGGCCGAGGGCTCCGATGCCCAGGAGCTCCGCCAGTAGCTGTGCGGTGAGCTGGTCGGGCTGCATGCTCGCCTCCTAGATCGGCCCAGCCATGCGCAAAGCGTGCCAGTCCGACTTTCATCGACAATTCGCGCATGCGCATGTCGCGGATGTTCGGCAGGACCCTGCGGGATGCTCCCGCGGACGCCCAGACGCCCGGTCACCAGCTCATGCTCCGGGCGGCCATCGCCCGGCCGCTCGCGGCCGGCCTGTACACCTGGCTGCCGCTCGGCTTCCGGGTGATGAAGAAGGTCGAGCAGATCGTCCGCGAGGAGCAGGACCGGATCGGCGCCCAGGAGATGGAGATGCCCGTCCTGACGCCGGCGGAGTTCTGGAAGGAGACCGGGCGGTGGGAGGTGCTCGAGCCGATCACCTTCCGGACGAAGGATCACAACGGCCGCGAGTACATGATCAGCTACACCCACGAGGAAATCGTCACGCACCACGGACGCGAGGAGATCCTCTCGTACCGCCAGCTGCCGGCGATGGTCTACCACTTCCAAACGAAGGGCCGCGATGAGGCGCGCCCGCGCGCCGGTCTGCTCCGCGTCCGCGAGTTCATCATGAAGGACGCGTACTCCTTCGATGTCGACGAGGCCGGGCTCCAGAAGTCGTACGCGGCGCAGCACGGCGCGTACGTGCGCACGTTCCAGCGCATGGGCCTCGACGCCGTGAGCGTCGAGTCGGATACCGGCGCGATGGGCGGCGACCTCGCGCACGAGTTCCAGGTCCTGACCGATGTCGGCGAGGACACGATCGCCGTGTGCGAGACGTGTGACTACAAGGCGAACATGGAGAAGGCCCGCCGCAAGCTCGCCGGGAGCGCGCCAGCTGCGGCGCCAGCTGCGGCGCCGATCGCGACGCCGGGCGTCACCTCGATCGAGGCGCTCGAGACGTCCCTCAAGCGCCCGGCGTCGGCATTCCTGAAGACGCTCCTGCTGCGCGCTCGGGACGATGTTGTCGCGGTCGTCCTGCCTGGCGATCGGGTGGCGAACGAGGCGAAGCTGCGGAAGCTCCTCGACGTGAGCCAGATCTCCTTCGCCGGCGATGCCGACTTCGCGAAGGTCGGCGGTGTCGCTGGCTTCGTGGGGCCGGTCGGTCTCAAGACCCGCGTGATCGTGGACACGAGCGTCGAGGCGCGGGCCTACATCAGTGGTGCCAATAAGAAGGACACCCACCTCGAGAACGTCGTACCGGGCCGCGACTTCCCGGATGTCGAGCGTGCTGATGTGCACGACGTGCAGGCGGGCGACCTGTGCCCCGTGGACGGTGGCCGGCTCGTGCTGAAGCGTGGCGTGGAAGTCGGCAACATCTTCGCCTTTGCGACGTACTACTCGGCGAAGATGGGCGCGACCTTCCTTGCCGAGGACGGCACCGCCAGGCCGTTCGTCGGCGGCTCGTACGGGATCGGCGTGGGCCGCTGCGTCCAGACGATCATCGAGACGAGCCATGATGAGAAGGGGATCATCTGGCCGTTCGCGGTCGCGCCATACGAAATGCACGTCGTCGCGCTGCCGATGAACGACGAGAACGTGCGCTCGACCGCAGAGTCGCTTGTTGCGACGCTCGAGGAGAAGGGCGTCCAGGTGCTGTTCGACGACCGCGACGAGTCGGCGGGCGTGAAGTTCGCCGACGCGGACCTCATCGGCATCCCGTTCCGGGTCACCGTGAGCAAACGATCGCTCGCGTCCAAGAGCGTCGAGCTGAAGCCGCGCGCGTCGACCGAGGCGGAGCTCGTCCCGCAGGACATGGCCGCGGACCGGCTCGTCGACATCGTGCGGCGCGCGCGCGAGGCCGCGGCCCGGTGACGCAGCGGCCGGTGGCCCCGGTCGCGCGCGAGGAGGAGCACTCGCTCGAGACGACCCTCCGTCCGCGCCGGCTGTCCGACGATGAGTACATCAACCAGGAGAAGGTGAAGGCGAACCTTCGCATCCTCATCGACGCGGCGAAGGGCCGGAACGAGCCGCTCGAGCACGTCGCCCTGTACGGCCCGCCCGGAGTCGGGAAGACCTCTCTCGCGACCGTCATCGCGCACGAGCTCGGCGTGCCGATCCGCGTCACGAGCGGACCGGCGATGGAGCGCGCCGGTGATCTCGCGGCGATCCTCACGAACCTGGAGCCGGGCAGCATCCTGTTCGTCGACGAGGTGCACCGCCTTCCGCGCATCGTCGAGGAGGTGCTGTACCCCGCGATGGAGGACTTCCACCTCGACATCGTCCTGGGCAAGGGACCGGGTGCCCGCACCCTGCGCCTGCCGGTACCTCGGTTCACGCTGGTCGGCGCGACCACCCGGATCGGCCGGCTGTCCTCGCCGCTGCGCGACCGCTTCGGCGCGACATACCGGCTGGACCTGTTCACTCCGGCGTCGCTCGAGCTCGTGGTGAAGCGGTCGGCACGGATCCTCGGCGTCTCGATCGAGCCGGCCGCAGCAAAGGAGATCGCGCGCCGTTCGCGGGGCACGCCGCGGATCGCGAACCGGTGGCTCAAGCGCGTCCGCGACTACGCCCAGGTGAAGCACGACGGCGTCATCACGCTCGCCGTGGCCAAGGAGGCGCTCCTGGCGCTCGAGGTCGACGAGGTCGGCCTCGATGCGGTCGACCGGATGTTGCTCTCGGCGATCGTCGAGAAGTTCTCCGGCGGTCCGGTCGGGCTCGAGACGCTCGCCGCGGCCGTGAGCGAGGACACCGAGACGATCGAGGACGTGTACGAGCCGTACCTGCTACAGGAGGGGTACCTGCAGCGCACGCCACGCGGGCGGATCGCGACCGAGCGCGCGTACAAGCACCTCGGCATCACGCCGCCGCAGCGTGCGACGTTGTGGGACGACGCGCCGCAGGCCGGGTGAGACAATAGGGTCATGACAGAAGACACCACGCCCATCGTCTCCGATGCCGAGAAGCAGGAGAAGGTCCTCAACGCCCTCCAGGCCGTGCTCGACCCCGAGATCGGACTCTCGGTGATCGATCTCGACCTTATCCGCGAGGTCGTGTTCGCCAACGAAGAAGCCGAGATCAAGATGGTCCTCACCACCCCGTTCTGCCCGTACGGTCCGATGCTGATCAATCAGATCCAGTCGGTGTCCGAGCAGGCGGCCGAGATGCCGGTGAAGGTCACGGTGCTCCCAGACAAGTGGGAAGCGCCGCCGTGGCTGCGCTGAGCTAACCCTCGCTGGCCGGGCGCGCGCCCGGCTCGACCGCACGCGACAGCACGAAGAGCACGTCGGACAGCCGGTTCAACCAGGGGAGCAGGTGCTCGCCATCGAAATCCCCGCCGTCGGCGAGCGCGACTAGCCGCCGCTCCGCCCGCCGGCAGACCGCACGCGCGAGATCGAGCCGGGCGGAGAGTTCATCCTCCCCGGGGATGACGAATCGGGCCGCGATGTCGACCGTCGCGCGGACCGCGGCGGCGTGCTCCTCGAGCTCCGCGACCGCGGTCGCATCGATCCGCTTCGGAAGCCGCTCCCGACCGCTCTCCGGCGTGCCGACCTCGGACATCGCGACGTACAGCGCGCGCTGCAGGTCGAGGAGCGTCTCGGCCACCGAGCCCGTCGCGATCGCGCGAGCGAGGCCGATCGCGGCTTGGGTCTCATCCAGGTCGCCCAACGCCTCGATCCGCGGGTCGGTCTTGCGGATCCGGCCCGGACCGAAGAGCGACGTGTCGCCGGTATCGCCGGTCTTCGTCGTCACACGCGCCTGGCGCCTCGCATCGGGCATTCGCGGAGTCTAGGGAGCGGTGGTCCGCTGCTATGCTCGATTTGCTTCCAAAACGGGGTCCATGGAGGGAAGGCACATG
>DASUSA010000022.1:0-2520 GCA_036375335.1 Candidatus Limnocylindria bacterium | reverse complement strand
GGGCCGCTCGGCGACGACGAGCGTCGCGAGCTTCGCGATCCGGTCGGGGTCCTTCCATCGCGGAAAGTCCGCGATCGCGTCGCTGCCGAGGATCAGGAACAGCTCGTCGGTCCCGGAGAGGCGCTCAAGCGTGTCGACCGTATAGGACGGGCCCTCGCGATCGAGCTCCATGCGCGACACGGCGAAGTGCGGCTCGCCCGCGAGGGCGAGCTCGAGCATCCGCAGCCGATCGGCCTCGTCCGCGACCGGCCCGCGCTCCTTCAGCGGCGAGCGCCGCGCGAGCACGAACAGGACGCGGTCGAGGGGCACGGACTCAAGGGCCGCGTTCGCGATGGCCAAGTGGCCGACGTGGACCGGATCGAACGTGCCGCCGAAGACACCGAGCCTCATGCCGTGCCGCCCTCGGTCCACTCGAGCACCTTGGAGCCGATGCGGACGGTGTCGCCGCCGCGCACGCCAAGCCGCCGTAGCTCCTTCTCGACTCCGTTCTTCTGCAGCAGCAGCTGGAAATACGCCGCGGCGTCGGGACTCTCCCAGTCGATGCCGGTGGCGAGCCGCTCGACGCGGTCGCCGCTGACCCGGAACCCATCGCGCTCCTTCTTGACGGTCCAGTCGCGCCCGCCGCCCGCGAAGACGATCCGCCGCTCGCCGGGCGACCGGTCGGCGACGACCTCGCGTGGCGCGCAGGCTGCGAAGATCCGCTTCAGCAGATCGGGCACCCCCTCACCGGTGAGCGCCGAGACCGCGATGGCGTCAGGCCCGAGGCGCGTCGCTGTGGCCACGGCGCGTTCCCGGGCCTCGAACAGGTCGAGCTTGTTGAGCGCGAAGAGCCGCCGCCGCTCCATCAGCCCCTGCCCATACGCCGCGAGCTCGGTGTCCACGACGGCGATGTCCGCGATCGGGTCCTCCAGGGCGAGATCGACGACGTGCACGATGAGCCGGGTCCGCTCGATGTGGCGAAGGAACTCCTCACCCAGCCCGGCGCCGGTGTGCGCGCCCTCGATGAGCCCCGGGATGTCCGCGATCACGAGCTCACGGTCCTCGAGCCGGGCGACGCCGAGGTTCGGTGACAGCGTCGTGAACGGATAGGCCGCGATCTTCGGCGTCGCGCGGGTGAGGGCCGCGAGCAGCGAGGACTTTCCCGCGTTCGGAAGGCCGACCAGACCGACGTCGGCGATGAGCTTCAGCTCGAGATCCAGCTCGTGCGACTCGCCGGGCGAGCCGTCCTCCGCGATGCGTGGGACCCGCCTGGTGCTGGACACGAACCGCGCATTCCCCTTGCCACCCTGGCCACCGCGCGCGACGACGATCTCCTCATCGGGCGTCATCAGGTCGGCGACGCGCTCTCCGGTCGCGCGGTCGACGACGATCGTGCCCTCTGGCACGCGGACCACCAGATCCGCACCGGCCCTCCCGCTCTTGTTCTTGCCACCGCCGGACAGCCCGTCCTCCCCCTCGAGCGTGTTGCGGAACCGGAAATCGGAGAGCGTCGTCATGCCACTGTCCACGCGGAGCACGACGCTGCCGCCGCGACCGCCGTCGCCGCCATCGGGACCGCCCCGCGGGACGTGCGCCTCGCGGCGGAACGAGATGACCCCGCGCCCGCCGTCGCCGCCTTTGACCACCAGGCGGACTCGATCGAGGAACACCGCTAGGCCGCCAGTCGCACGTGCGCGGCATCGGCTCGGAGGCGCTCCAGCAGCGCGGCCATGCCGATCGTTGCGGCGGCCGGCAGCGTGCCGAGCAGGGCATACGGATCGGCCGCGAGGCCAGCGAGGCGGAGCTCGGTGCCCGGAGGGAGCTCGCCGAGGAGCGCGACCAGTGCGCCGGCCTCGCTGTCACGGTCGCTGAGTCCCGGGAGCGCGAGCAGCTCCACGCTGATCGCGCACCGTCGCGTGGCCGCCTCGCGCAGAGCGCCACGCACGTCGGTCCAGCGAAATCCGATCGGGTGATGGACCCGCTCGTAGGTCGGGCCGGCGGCCGAGGCGATCCGCACGACGACGCGGTCGATCCCCGAGTCAGCCGCTCGTCCGAGCGCGGCCGCCGAGGAGCCGCTCGTGCGCAGGACGATCGCACCGGCGGGGCTCGCGGCGCGGATCCGCGCCGCCGCATCCACGACGTCGCGGATCGCATCGAGTGGCTCTCCTTCGCAGGCGTGGCCGAACGACACGCTCGATCCGCCTGCGGCGAAGTGGGCGACTGCCACCGCCGCGGCGTCGGCGGGCGTCACCTTGAACGCGCTCGGCTCGAGCGGTGCGCGCTCCTCATGGCGGCGCAGCGCGACGAGCGGCGCGGCCCCGTCGTTGGCCGGCGCGCCGAGCGGCAGGGCGCATTCGCCCTGACCGAGGAACGCGTTGCGCGCGGCGGCGCATCGGTAGTCGCGCGCGCACCGGGCGAGCTGGCGCAGCAGCTTGTTCGAAGGCTCGGCCCCGAGCCGGCGCGAGATCGCGGTGCCGAGGTCCTGCGGCCCCGCGAGCGGTGCCGCACCGAGCTGCACCGCCGCCACGACGAGCTCGCCCG
>DASUSA010000021.1:0-8312 GCA_036375335.1 Candidatus Limnocylindria bacterium | reverse complement strand
GCGCTGTCCTGCTCATCTCCAGCGAGCTCGACGAGATCCGGGCGCTCTCGGACCGGATCGCGGTTATGTTCGAAGGCCGGCTGGTCGCCACGCTGCCAGCCGCGGAGGCCACCGAAGAGCGGCTCGGGCTCCTGATGGCCGGTCACGCGGAGGCCGCGCCGGCCTGAGTCGACCCGGCTTCGAGCCGTCACTTGACCCCGTTCCCGCCCATTGATAGGGTTTCCGCGTTCTGGTCAGACCACCTGACCAATTGCCGTGGGGGAGGGCGACCCTGGCCGTCATCGAGCCTGTCCGACGCAGCCGGCTGTACCAGGACATCGTCAGCCAGATCCAGTCGCTCTTCGACAAGGGCGAGCTGCGTCCGGGCGACCAGCTCCCACCGGAGCGGGCCCTCGCGGAACAATTCCAGGTCTCGCGGGCGTCGGTCCGCGAGGCGCTCCGCTCGCTCGAGCTCCTCGGGGTGGTCGAGACACGCGCCGGCGGCGGGACGTTCGTCCGGCGGACGGGGCCCGAGGATCTCGCCCGGCCGCTCTCGAACCTGATCTCGCGCGGGCACACCCTCACCGACGTCATCGAGGTCCGCGGGCTCATCGAGCCGGCGATCGCCGCATCGGCCGCGCGCCGGATCCGCCCGGAGGAGCTCGTCGAGCTGCGCGCGATCCTGGAACGGCAGGCCGAGCGGGTCGCCGCGGGTGACTCGTACGCCGAAGAGGACACCCGGTTCCACGAGATCATCGGCCAGGCCGCGCGCAACGAGCTCCTGGTCACGATGTTGGGGGTCATCTGGGACGTGCTCCGCAGCTCGCGCGAGCAGTGGCTCCAGACGAACCAGCGCGCGCATTCCTCGATCGACGCGCACCAGCGGATCCTCGCCGCGCTCGAGACGCACGATGCCGATGCCGCGCGCGCGGCGGCGGCCGACCACATCCGTGCGGTCGGTGAAGGGATCCTCAAGCTCATCGCGGACCAGCAGGACCCGAAAGTCACCACCGCCAGCGGGAGGGCGTGATGAGCGACACCGTCAAGACCGATCCCACCGGGATCACCATCGAGATCGTCTATCGCGGCATTTTCCAGAAGACCCTGGCCCAGCGCATCTGCCGCTCGGTCGTGCTCGCCGCCCGCAAGCGCGGGTACACCGGAACCGCGTTCGGTCGGTACGGCGACTCACCCGAGCGCAACGGCGTGCCGGCGAAGTACTTCGCTGTCGTCGCGATCAACGACCTCGAGCTCGAGGCCTCGATGGCCAAGTACGAGCCGAGCGTCGTCGACATCGCCGTCGCGGTCGATGACACGCTGGTCAAGGGCGTCGAGTCGTGGGCCTGGTACGGGCGGCAGCCGATCTGGAAGCCGGTCCACGAGGGCGGCGCGGTGCTCGTCACGTCGGACAAGACGCCCGACGAGGTGCTGGCGCAGACCGACACCGCCGAGCGGCCCTACCTCATGGGCATCGTGCCCGGGCTCGCGTCGTTCGCCGGGCTCTGGGTGTTCAAGGACGATCACACCGACTACCGCGTGCTCGGCGCGCTCGCGAAGGTCGTGCCGCAATGGGTGCGGATCGATGACGTGAAGGCACTCATCCAGGAGCAGACGAAGGACGGCAGCGCCGTCGCGTCGGCCCAGGACGGCTTCGAGCGCACTCAGCTGCGGCAGGTGAAGGCCGGCGAGGGAACCAGCGGCCACGAGGTCCTGCAGTTCGACAAGCCCGGCTGGACCACGATGCGGCCGGGGGTCATCGTCGATGCGCGCAAGCCCGGCGAGCGCAACCCGTACTACAAGAAGTACGGCGCTCGCACGCTCCGCCCGGTCGTGAACTTCGACACCTGCATCAAGTGCACGATGTGCTGGCTCGACTGCCCCGACGAATGCTTCGAGGTCACGCCCGAGGGCCACTACGAGGTGGTGTACGAAGCGTGCATCGGGTGCGGCATCTGCGCTCAGGTCTGCCCGGTGAAGGACTGCATCGTCATGGTGGACGAGCTGAAGTTCGAGGACAACGACGACAAGTGGCAGCTCTGGAAGACCGATCACGACGCGTACAACCGCTGGTTCGAGGAGAAGAGCGGCGTGTCGGCCGACCCGAAGAAGGTCGCCGTCGCCTCAGGCCGTGACGAGAACGCGGCACCCGGTGCCAGCCCCACGACCGCGGGAGGTGAGGACTAGATGGCCGTCCAGATCAAGGAGAAGCAGCCGAGCGACGTCGAGACCGAGCAGCTCGCGACCGGCTGTGAGGCGATCGCCGAGGCCATCCGCCTCGCCGACGTCGACGTCATGGCTGCGTATCCGATCCGCCCGTACGACGGAGTGATGCAGGCGGCCGCCAAGCTCATCGCGAACGGCAAGATGGACGTCGAGTACATCGTCGCCGACGGCGAGCACAGCCAGTTCGAGATCGTGAAGCACGCCTGCGCCGTCGGCGCACGGGTGTTCGTCGGCTCCTCGGGGGTCGGCTGGTTCTACGCGATGGAGGCCATCGCCGTCACCGCGGGTCTCCGCCTCCCGGTCGTCGCGATCTGCGGCAACCGGGCCCTCGACGACCCGGGTGCGTTCGGCTGCGAGCACAACGACGCGCTGGCGGTCCGGGACCTCGGCTGGCTCCTCTGCTGGGCCGAGACCGCGCAGGAGTCGCTCGACTTCGCGCTCACCGCCTGGCGCGTCGGCGAAGACAAGCGCGTGTCGCTTCCGGTCGCGATCGGCCTGGACGGGGCGTTCCTCACCCACTCTCAGCAGATCGTGAAGATCCCGACCCAGTCCGCGGTGAACTCGTTCCTGCCGAAGTTCGACCTCGGCGACCGGCTCCTGCACCCGGACAACCCGATCACCATCGCTCCGCAGGTCGACCAGGACTGGCTCATGGAGATCCGGATGCAGAACGACCAGGCCATGCGCAAGGCCCTCGAGGTCATCGCCGAGGCCCACGCCGACTTCAAGCGGCTCTTCGGCCGCGGCGGCGAGAACCCGTACCTCGACGAGTACATGACCGACGACGCCGAGGTGGTGTTCATCGGTCAGGGCACGCTGTCACTCCCGATGAAGGTCGCGATCCGCAAGCTCCGCAAGGAGGGCCACAAGGTCGGGCTCGTCCGGCTCAAGTGGTTCCGGCCGTTCGCGACCGCGGACGTGGTCAAGAGCCTGAGCCGCTTCAAGGCCGTCGGGGTGATCGACCGCGACTACAGCTTCGGCTCGCCGTACTACGGCGGCGTCCTCTACAACGAGATCCGGTCGGCGATGTACTCGGTCGAGAAGCGCCCGACGATCGTCGGCTTCATCGCGGCCCTCGGCGGCCGCGAGATCGAGCAGCCGATGGCCCGCGAGATGTTCGACAAGCTCACCGCCGCAGCGAGCGGCGGCCTCAAGTCCGGTGACATCACTCACTGGATCGGCGTGCGGAACTAAGGAGACGATGATGGCAGTCGAGCGCGATACCCACGGCACCGGGACCCTTCCGCAGATCAAGGGCGTCAAGGACGTGCCCTACGACGAGCTGTTCGTGTCCGGCCACCGCACCTGTCAGGGCTGCGAGTCGGCGCTCGTCATGCGGCACATGGTGAAGGCCTCCGGCCCACGCACGATCGTGCTCGGCTCGACCGGCTGCATGTACGTCGCGAACACGACCTACTACACGACCCCCTGGGTCGTCCCGTGGATGCACACCCAGCTCGGCGCCGCGGGCTCCGCGGCGCTCGGCACCGCGGCTGGCCTCAAGGTCCTCATGCGCAAGGGCAAGATCAAGGACGAGAAGATCAACGTGATCGCGTTCTGCGGCGACGGCGGCGGCGCCGACATGGGCATCGGCGCGATCAGCGCCACGCTGACGCACAAGGACTACAACTCGCTCATCCTGCTGTACGACAACGAGTCGTACGCGAACACCGACATCCAGCTGTCGAGCCAGACCCCGTACGGCGCCGTGACGACGTTCTCGCCGTCCGGCAGCGCAAAGCGGCTCATGCACACGCGGTGGAAGAAGAACATGCCCGGCATGATGGCCGCGGGCCATCCCGAGTCCCGCTACATCGCGGCCGGCTGCGCCGCGTATGCGGTCGACCTTATGAACAAGATCCGGAAGGCCCTCGAACTCGGCGGGCCGACCTTCGTCCACACCCTCGACCCGTGCCCGAAGGGCTGGGACTACCACCCCCAGTACAGCCAGGAGCTCGGCCATCTCGCGGTCGAGACCGGCATCTGGCCGCTCTACGAGGTGATCGACGGCGTGTGCAACCTGACCGGCCCGACCCGGCAGATCGCCGAGGGCCGCAAGAAGCGCAAGCCGGTCTACGAGTACCTGAAGCGGCAGGGCCGGTTCGCCCACTTCGCCGACGAGGACGTCGAGCACTTCCAGGCGACCGTCGACAAGATGTGGACCGAGTGGCTGATCCCGGGGGTGATCCCGTTCACGGTCCAGCAGAAGGATCAGTCCCTCCTCCGGATCGAGAAGAAGCCGCTGCACGAGGAGACGAAGACCGCGTAGTCGGTAGGATGGCGCCGATGCGCGCCCTGAGCGTCGAAACGACCCGGGCCTCGCGCCCGTGGCTGACGTTCCTCGCCGCGGCGGCCGTCGGGCTCGCCATCCTCGTCGTCACGCAGGTGCTCAGCGTGACCCGGCTCGAGCTCGGGCCCTGGGCGCTCAACGGCAACGGCGCGCTCGCCGTGCCGTTCGTGGGCTTCCCGCTGGCGATCTACGCCGGCTGGACGCTGCTCGCCGACCGGTACCTGGGCCGCGACCTGGTGGTCCAGCTCGTCGCGTTCTCGGTCGGCCTGACGCTCGGCGCGTGGGTGCTCGGGATCCTGTTCGGGCTGCCGGTCGCGCTCGCCACGGGCGCGGTCTGCGCGATCTGGATGCGCGGGACGGCGGTGAAACGGAGCGACACGCTCCTGTGGATCGCGTTCGCGGCGAGCGTCGCCCTGGGCGCGCTGCCGATCCTCGGACTGTTCGGGGTCGCCCTCCTGCCCGGGAGCCTGATCCTCATCGCCCGGGACAAGTCGACGGCGGCGCGGATCGCGCTCGGGGCCTTGCTCGTCGCTGCGACGATGGTCATCGTGTTCGTCGTCCCGGTGCTCTTCCCGGCGCCCGCACCGACGGCCTAGCTCGGCCGTGCATCGGTTTGAGTCCGCTGGATGTTCACCCGCATCCCCCGCCCGGCACCGATCGCGCGAATGCGCAGCGCCAGGATGACGGCGGGCACCAGGCTGCAACCGCGGCTGGTGTTGCTGTGCGGTTTGCCGGCATCGGGCAAGACGACGCTCGCGCGCGAGCTTGCGGCTGCCTACGGCGCGGTGCGGCTCAACCCGGATGAGTGGGAGGCGGCGTTGGACGTTGATCCGTTCGACGAGGCCTTCCAAGCCAGGCTCGAAGCGAACTTCTGGGAGCTGACGCAGCGGCTCCTGGTGCTGGGAACCTCGGTTGTGCTCGAGTGGGGTTTCTGGGCTCGATCGGAGCGCGACGAGAAGCGCGAGGCCGCACGGACGCTCGGCGCAGCGGTCGAACTTCGGTTCCTCGATCCGCCCTATGCGGAGTTGGTCAGGCGGGTCGTGGCTCGTCACGCCGCCGGCGGCATTGCCATCACCGAGAGTCACATGGAGCGGTATCGAAGCATCTTCCAGCCGCCGACAGACGATGAGCTGGCCCTGTACGACCCCCCGCTACCAGGGACGAACTGAGACGCGACCCCTAGCTCAGCTCGTGTATTTCGCCGGGTCCTTCTCGAACGTCTTGCGGCACCCGTTCGAGCAGAAGTAGTACGTCTGCCCCGCGTGGACGGCCGTGCCGCCTGGCGGGTTCGCGGTGTCGACATCCATCGCGCAGATCGGATCCTTCGCCGTTGCCATCGTCGTCCTCCTGCTGAATGAAAGAGGCCGGCATCGCTGCCGGCCTCCATGCTGCGCGTACTGCGACGGCTATGCCGCCGGTTCGGGTGCCTTCGGCGCGGGGGCGGCAGGCTGCGGTGCGGGCGCCTGTGGCGCAGGAGCGACGACGCTCTGCGGCGGTCCGGCCGGCCTGAAGCCACCCGGCGCGCCGTAGCCACCCGGGCGGTACGGCGGGCGGTCGGGCTTCGGCGGCGGCGGGCCGCCGGCCATCGCCCGGGCCTGCGGGCTCATCAGCGAGCGCACGTGCTCGGCGGTGTACGGGAGGAGGGCCATGTGCCGCGCGCGCTTCAAGGCCGCGGTGAGCATCCGCTGGTGCTTCGCACAGGTGCCGCTCTTGCGGCGGGGGTCGATCTTGCCGCGATCGCTGATGTAGCGGCGGATGCGGCCGACCTCCTTGAAATCGATCTTCTGGACCTTGTCCACGCAGAACGCGCAGACCTTGCGGCGCGGGCGCCGCGGTCCACCGAAGCGCGGCCGGTCGCCGCCACGGTCGTCGCCACCGCGATCGCGCGAGCCACCACCGGAGCGGCCGCCCTCGCGACGCGAGCCGGAACGATCCTGACTCATCTCAGCTCCCTAGAACGGGATCTCGTCGGGATCGAAGGTGCCCGACGCGCCCGCTGGCTCGGTCTGCTTGCCCGGCATCTCGCCGCCGCCCATGCCGCCCTCGCGGTCGCCGCGGCGGCCGAGGAGCTGGAAGTCATTGCAGCTGATGTCAAGGCTCGTCTTCTCGACGTTGTCCTTGTTCATGTACGTACGCGGGCTGAACCGTCCGTCGACGTAGATCTGCTGGCCCTTCTGGATGATCTGCTGGGCGGTCTCGGCCTGCTTACCCCAGCAGCTCACCCGGTACCAGTCGGTCTGCTCGGACCGCTCGCCGCCGCTGTTGGAGACGCGGTTCACCGCGACGGAGAAGTCGCAGACCGGACGTCCGGTCGGGGTCATGCGCATCTCGGGGTCGCGCCCGACATTGCCGATGATCGAGATCTTGGCCATCGATGCCATCTAGATCACTTCCTCATAACTCATTCGTCGCGACGGATGACGATGTGACGCAGGATGTCTTCGGTCAGCTTGATGGTGCGCTCGAACTCACGGGATTGGTCCGGCGGAAGCGAGTACTCGAGGACGCCGTACTGACCGTCGCGGTACTTGCCGATCTCGTAGGCGAGGCGCCGGCGGATCGGCGGCGTCACCTTCTCGACCTTGCCACCGAGCGAGCCGATGGACTGCTGGAGCCGATCGCTCACGGCAGTCAAGCGCTCTTCGTCGGCGGTGGGCTGGATGAGATACATGAGCTCGTATGGACGCATGCGGTGGTCCCACCTTCCTTTCCTGGGTCTGCAGCGGACGTCGTCGGGTCCCGTCAGTGGGGGCGGGCTGCCCTGGTCCGGTGCGAAAAGGCGCCCCGGCCGGAGGCCAGGGCGGTCCTGCATAGTGTAGCCGCGAGCGAAGGGAGACCACAACCGGGAGATGGACGTACGGTGCGCGAGCTGAAGCCCGACGGCACCATCGAGTGCGAGGAGTGCGGCATGCCGATGTTCGCGTACGCGCGCGGGCCGGGTGAAGTTCGGCTCGAGTGCGCGAACCATCACCACGCGATCGCGCGCGAGCCGGTCGATGCCATCCGGGAGCGGCTGGTCGACAACTGGATCGCGAAGCGCGGCGCCCAGCTCCACGTCCAGCACGAGCGCTGGGGCACCGACGACGTGAAAGGACGTGACGGCCGTGACATCTGACCTCCAGCTGATCAAGAAGGACGCGCTCCGGGCGGACGAGAACCCGACCGCGGGGATGACCCGGCAGCACGCGATCGCCGCGGACGGCCTGACCTCGGGCACGGTCAGCGTGGGCCCCGGCGTCATGAGCGGCTGGCACCACCACGGGACGCACGAGACCTCGATCTACGTGCTGACGGGCACGTTGCATATGGAATTCGCGGGCGGCGCGTTCGACGCGCGCGAGGGCGACTTCATCCACGTCCCGGCCGGCGCCGTTCATCGCGAATCGAATCCCGGGAACGAGCCGAACCGCGCGGTATTCTCGCGCGCGGGAACCGGCACGGTCACCGTGAACGTCGAGGGTCCGCCGAAGCGGTAGCCGATACTTGCTCTGCCGGTGTAGGCCAACGGCAGAGCCAATCCGCTTAAGACGGATCCAGTGCGGGTTCGAGTCCCGCCACCGGCACCAGCGCAGCGCTTCCGCGACACTTCCCAACACGCGACGGAGGATGACGCCTTGGGCGCGAACCCCACTCGCTTCGTGATCATCGGCAACGGCGCGGCCGGCACGTACGCCGCGGAGCAGCTGCGCAAGGATGACGCGGCCTGCGAGATCGTGATGATCGACGATGAGAAGTACACGCTCTACAACCGGGTATCGCTCCCCCGCTACCTGAAGGGCGTGCTCTTCGAACAGCGCGTCTATGTGCGCGACCAGGAGTG
>DASUSA010000020.1:0-3960 GCA_036375335.1 Candidatus Limnocylindria bacterium | reverse complement strand
CGCGTTCATCCCGCTGTACCTCTGGTTCATGCTGCGACGCGGTTATCGCGCGCATCCGCTCGAACGTGACGCGTCGGGCGCGGCTAGGCTGTTCGACTAGGTGAGCGAGCAGCGATACGACATCGCGATCCTTGGTGGGGGCCCCGGCGGGTACGTCGCCGCGCTGTACGCCGGCGCCAAGGGCGCACGCGTCGCGCTCGTCGAGCGGGATCGCGTGGGCGGCATCTGCGTCACGGTGGGCTGCATCCCGTCGAAGGCGCTCCTCGATTCGAGCCACGGTTATTGGTTCGCGACCCACGGCGAGGACCACGGCGTCACGGTCCAGGGCGCGTCGTTCTCACTGCCGAAGGCCGTCGCGCGCAAGGACGCGGTGGTGAAGCAGCTCGTCGGGGGGATCGAGCTCCTGCTGAAGGCGCGCAAGGTCGATCTCTTCACCGGAAGTGGCACGCTCACGGCACCCGGCGAGCTCCGGGTGAAGGCCAGCGACGGCGAACGTTCGATCAAGGCGAACGCCGTCATCGTCGCGACCGGCTCAAAGGTCGGCATGCCGCCGATCAAGGGGCTCGCTGAGGCGAAGCCCCTGGACAACGTGGGCGCCCTCGCGCTGCAGGAGATCCCGAAGCGGCTCATCGTGATCGGCGCCGGCGCGATCGGCCTCGAGCTCGGCACGTTCTACGCGGAGATCGGCGCCAAGGTGACGGTGCTCGAGATGCTGCCGCAGCCCCTCGGCTACGCGGACCCTGAGCTCGTCCGGCTCCTCGTGCGATCGCTCGCGGCGAAGGGCCTCGAGATCAAGACGAACGCGAAGGTGACGGAGGTCGTCCGGACGGGCCAGACCGTGACGGTCATGTACGAGGTCGAGGGCAAGTCGGAGTCGGTCGAGGGCGACGAGGTGCTGCTCGGCGCCGGTCGGCTCCCGAACTACAGCGGCGTCGAGAACGCTGGCCTCAAGACGGAACGTCTGGGCATCGTCGTCGATGAGCGGATGCGGACGAATATCAGCGGCGTGTGGGCGATTGGGGACTGCATCGGCGACGCTCGTGCACCCAAGCTCGCGCACGTGGCGAGCACCCAGGGCGAGGTCGCCGTCGACGTGATCCTCGGGGAGGACGCGAAGATGGATTACGCCGTCGTGCCGAACGTCGTGTACACGCATCCCGAGCTCGCGACGGTCGGGCTCACCGAGGCCCAGGCGAAGGAGAAGTATCCCGACGCGAAGGCCTCGCGGTTCTCGTTCAGGGCGTCCGGCCGCGCGCTCGCCCTCGGCGAAAGCGACGGCGTCATGAAGCTCGTCTCGGTCGGCCCGCACGGCCGCATCCTGGGCGCGCACGTCGTCGGTCCGAGCGCGAGCGAGTTGATCGCAGAGGCAACGCTCGCCATGCGTCTCGAGTCGACGACCGACGACGTTATCGCGACCATCCATGCGCACCCGACGCTTGCTGAGACGTTCCGCGAAGCGGCCCTCGTGGCCGCCGGCACCGCGATCCACACCTCGGGACGCTGACCCTGGACGCCGAGGAGGAGCAGTCATTCGCGGAGCTCGCCACGGCAGCGCCGGGCGACATCCTCCTGTTCGACCGGCCAAAGGGCGGGCTCGGCGTGATCATCAGCCTTGTCACGAGGTCGCCCTACTACCACGTCGCGATCTTTGAGCAGGGGACGCACACGATCGAAGCGCGGCAGCGCGGCGTCGTGCGGCGCGACCTTCGATCGCAGGAGGGTGGCCACAGCTGGACGGTGGTCCCCGCGCCGGCGGGCCACGGGGCCGGGGCGCTTCAGTGGGCGACATCCCAGATCGGGGACAAGTTCGATCGCCTCGATTTCCTCGTGATCGTCATCGACCGGATCTTCGGCCCGTTGAAGATCCACTACGAGCCGTTCGGGAAGTACTCGTGCGCTGAGTTCGTCGCGCGGGCGTTCCGCGAGGCCGGTGTCGTGCTGTTCCCGGATCTGCCAGATTCCGACGTCGAACCGGCGGACTTCGCGCGGTTCCTGCGCGAGGGCCAGCGATAATTGGCGTGGGCCGTTAGCTCAGTTGGATAGAGCAGCGCTCTTCTAAGGCGTTTGTCGCGAGTTCGAGTCTCGCACGGCCCGCAACCGTCATGCCTTCGGTGACGGGAATCGCGGCGTCACGCTCGGGTCGAACCGCCGAACAGATCTCCGGCCCACCAGTCCCATCAGCCCGACGGCGACCGCGAAGGCCACGCCGCCGGCCACGACTACACCGACCGGTGTGAGCGCGAACGCAAGCGCGACGAGCGCGCCGATCGCCCCTGCGACCGCCGCGACGATCATCGAGAGCATCCCTGGCAGCGTCTGGAACACGTGCAGCGCCGATCCAAGTCCTCGCCCAGCGGTCACGTCGATGCCCAGGGTCCGCAGCGCGCCGCCCAGGTCGTCGTACGGGCTGGTGATGAAGTGCGGCTGGAGCTCGGGATGCAGGGCGAGGTACGCACTGCGCAAGCGATTCATGCCGAGAACCCATCGGTAGTCGTCGCCGTTGAGCTGGATCAGCCGCGCGATCGTGGCCACGCCCGTGAACAGCACGACCGACAACAGAAAGATCGCGATGGCGATGAATGCCGGGCCGAAGTGATCGGCCTGGGCGACGAGCGCGAGCGCGATCACGGCGCCGGACAGGATCGCCAGGAAGACGCTCACGCGTCCGAGCGACTCGGTGTAGGTCAGCGACCGCGTCGCCAGCAGACTCCAGTGCTCGGTCGCGAGGATCTGGAGCTTGGTGGCCACACCGGGTGGGGAAGAGTGGTCGATCATGGCGCTGCGGGCTTCGGCGCGTTCCGTGGTCCGCGCTCGGCATACATCAACGATCCCGGCGTGGTCAGCAGCTGGCCGGTCTCGAGGAGGGTCTTCAGACCGGAAAGGATCATCGGCCAGCCGCCGTAGAGCTCGTCGTTCGCGCCGTCGCGAAGCTGGTCGTGCGTGACCGTGAGGTGACACGAGTCGCCGATCGGCTCGATCTCCCAGGTCACCCGTGAGGTGCCCTCGCTCTTCACGTCGTCGCTCCAGAGGGCCGTCATGCTCTGCACGAGCCGGCGCGGCGGATCGAGCTCGATGTTCTTGCCCTCACCCAGGATCGTCGGCCTCGATGGATGGCGCGTCTCGTAGCGCGAGCCGCTCGTCCAATCGGAGACGATCCGGACGCCGAAGTTGTACTTGCTCCGCATCTCGCTATCGGTGATCGCCTCCCACAGACGCTCGGGGGTGGTCTTGATGTAGATCTCGAAGATCTTTTCCACGTGTGCCTCCATCTTGTTCTTCAATTGGCTGAGGGCCGCCGCCCACGGCTCGGCGTATTTGCTGACCCAGCGGTCATGGACGAGCCGGATCGGCACCGGATTCAGGAAGTGGAGCTTCTCCCGCCCGCGCCGTCTGGTCACCACGAGGCCGGCGTCCTCGAGTTGGCTCAGGTGCTTCATCACGCCGAAGCGCGTCATCTTGAACCGCCGTTCGAGCGCGCTCAGGGTTTGGCCGTCCTCGCGGAAGAGTTGATCGAGCAGCCGCCGCCGGGTCGGGTCGGCCAACGCCTTGAACACCTCGTCCATCGTCTCTCGGTATAGGTGACCATACGGTCACATGTCAAGATTGCCTGTCTGGGAGGGGGTCGGTCGATCCGCGCCATGACATGCTTATCGCGTGATCGAACGCTTTGCGGTCCTGCTTGTCGCGCTCGCGGCGATGCTCTGGGGCACCGACGCCCTGTTCCGCGCCCCGCTGCTCCAGCATCTGGGCGGCGATCCGGTCCTGCAGGCGACCCAGCTCGTCACGATGGAGCACATCGTCCTCACCATCGTGTGCCTGCCGATCCTCTGGCTGGCCTGGCGCGAGATCCGAGGGCTGAACGCGGCGCAGTGGTGCGCGATCGTGGCCATCGGTGTCGGCGCGTCCGCGCTCGCGACGATCCTGTTCACGATCTCGTTCGGATATGGGCACTTCATCGAG
>DASUSA010000019.1:0-2698 GCA_036375335.1 Candidatus Limnocylindria bacterium | reverse complement strand
CTGAAGCGGGCGCGCTACCTGTTGAACGAACGCTGGCCGATCCTCGAGTCGTGGGCCGCGGCACACGCACAGGAGCTGCACTGGGTCGCTCCCGCGGCCGGCGGGATCTGCTTCTTCGGCTACAGCTTTCCCATCGAGTCGACGGAGCTCGTGGATCGGCTCATCCGGGACTGGGGCACGATGGTCGTTCCGGGGGCCCACTTCAACGCCGAGCGGCACCTGCGCATCGGCTTCGCGATGCCCACCCGGATCCTGCGCGGCGGCCTCGAGGCGATCGATCGGGCCTTGGTGGCGCTCGCCGACTAGGACGCCCGTGCGAGACTGTGCGCCAGTTGGCGCACGGAGGATGACATGACGCTGAGCCTGGCTCTGATCCTCGCGCTCATCGCACTGGTCTGCGGGATCCTGATGCTCGTCGCGGGCCGGTGGTCCAAGTGGCCCCTCGCCGCGATCGCAATCATCTGCCTCGCTCTGAACCAGAGCGGATTGCTCGGCCGCATCCAGTGACCGCGGGCCGCTCGGGCGGCCGCTGGTCAACAACGACGTTCTGATGGCTCAACGTCCGGTCCATCTGCTCGAGGCGGGTATCGTGACCGAGCAGCGCTTCATGGGCGTGGCGGAGGCACCGGCCGCCCTTGGGCCGGCGTTCATGGCGCGGCTCCGACCGGAGAAACGGGTGCGCGTCCCGTTCAACGCGCGTGACCGGTGGCTGACCGCGGCCCGCGAGGCCTGCATCCTTCTCGCCGACGCGGTCCAGACCTCCCTCAACGCCGGCGCGCGGGTCGCGATCCTCGGCGGCGAATGCACCCTCGTCGCTGGATCGCTCTCCGGTGCGCTGACCGTCGTGCCGGAGCTGCTCCTCGTGTACGTGGACGCGCATGGCGACTTCAACACCGTCGCGACGACGCCATCGCACTTCGTCGGCGGGATGTGCCTCGCGCACGTCTGCGGCAAGCAGGTCGCGCCGCTGCTGTGGCCCGGCGTGAAGAAGATCGCCGAGGACCACACCTATCTGGTCGGCGCGCGCGAGCTCGATCCCGGTGAGGTCAGCAACCTCTCGCACTCCAGGGTGCATCGGATCGCGTTCGATCGCGATCTCGTGGATGCGCCGTCGCTCCTGGCGGGCGTGCGGCGCAAGCCGGTCTGGCTACACGTCGACCTCGACGTCGTCGATCCGCGGGAGCTCGCCGCGGTCGCGCTGCCGGTCGGCGGCGGGCCGACGCTCAAGGCGCTGGGCGAGCTGATCGCCTCGGTCGCGCAGGTCTCCGACGTGCGCGGCATCGAGATCTGCGGCTACGACGCACGCAAAGACCCCGAGGCGCAGCTCCCTGTGGTCGTCGCAGCGGCCTTCGCAGGCGTGTTCGGCTAGGTCGCTACTCGCCGCCGATCGTGTAGCGGAGCTTCACCTCGGCGAGCCACTCCTCGAGCGCCCGGGTCAACGTGTCCGTCGATTGCGAGAGCTTCGAGATCCGGTGGGTGCGCGGCGGCTCGGGCAGCGGTCGCGCCACCGAATGCTCGCCGGGCTGCGTCGCGTGAAGCGCCATCTTCGGACCTCTTTGTATGCGTTCCGCTACAGCATCACGCACGGCGCCTGCCGGAACAGGTGCAGGAACGGTGCTCTTTCGGTTGCGGTTGTGGTGACAGCCGCTCAGGCGGCCCGGTCGAGCTCCACGACAGGCTCGTCGATCGCGGGAGCCCGAAGCGGCAGGATCACCCAGGCGGCCACGAGGAGCACGAAGGCACCGAGGGCGATGAGGTCCATGAGTTCCTCCTCCTTCAGTCGAGCTGGTACGCGATCTCGCCGTGCTGTGATCGGTCGAGCCCGAGGGACTCCTCGTGCTCGCGAACGCGCATCCCGATGGTGAGGTCGATGGCCTTCACGATCACGAACGTGGCGATCGCCGCGTAGATCCAGGTCGCGCCGACCGCGATGAGCTGCGTGACGAGCTGCTGCGGGTTGCCGAAGAACAGGCCGTTCGCGCCGGCCGTGTTGATCGCGACGGTCGCGAACAGGCCGGTGGCGATCGCGCCCCAGGTCCCGCCGATGCCGTGCACGGCCCATACGTCGAGCGCGTCGTCCACCCGCAGGCGCGGCCGGAGCTGCAGGGCCACGTAGCAGAGGACCCCTGCACCGAGGCCGATGATGATCGAGCCCGACACGTCCACGAAGCCGGACGCCGGCGTGATCGCGACGAGGCCCGCGACCGCGCCCGCGGCCATGCCGAGCACGCTCGGGCGGCCGCGGTGGACCCACGAGACGGTGAGCCAGGTCAGACCGGCCATCGCCGCGGCGGTATTGGTCACCACGAACGCGCTCGTCGCGAGGCCGCCCGACGTGAGCGCGCTGCCGGCGTTGAAGCCGAACCAGCCGAACCACAGCAGCGACGCGCCGAGGATCGTCATTGTCGCGTCGTGCGGCTCGCTCGACTTGAGTCGGCGACCAATGAGGATAGCCGCGACGAGCGCCGACACGCCGCTCGAGACGTGCACGACCGTGCCACCGGCGAAGTCGAGCGCGCCGAGCGCGTGCAGCCAGCCGCCGGTGCCCCAGACCCAGTGCGCGATCGGGTCGTACACCAGCGTCGACCAGAGGAGCGCGAAGATCACGTAGGCCTTGAAGCTCACCCGCTCGGCGAACGCGCCGGTGATGAGCGCGGGCGTGATCACCGCGAACATCATCTGGAACGCCATGAACGCC
>DASUSA010000018.1:0-6497 GCA_036375335.1 Candidatus Limnocylindria bacterium | reverse complement strand
CGGCCGGGCGATCCTCGGGCTCGGCGCGGCATGGCACGAGGGCGAGCACGCGATGTACGGCCTGCGCTTCCCGAGCACCGCCGGTCGGCTCGCCCGGATGGACGAGGCCGCGCGCGTGCTGCGCCTGCTGCTCGACGAGCCGACCGCGAGCTTCGACGGCAAGCACTACACGCTGACGGATGCGGTCGCCGAGCCGAAGCCGGTGCAGGAGCGGCTCCCGCTGCTCATCGGCGGTGGTGGCGAACAGAAGACCCTCCGCACGGTAGCCAGATATGCGGATTACTGGCACGGCCACGGCACCCCGGAGGTGATCGCACATAAGCTCGAGGTCCTTGCGGCGCACTGCGCCGACGCTGGTCGCGACGTCGGCGAGATCAAGCCGTTGACAAGCGTGCGCCCCGACGTCGTCCTCCGCGCCAAGGTCAGTGACGTGACCGCGCAGCTCGAGCGCGTGCGGGTGCGATCCAATCGCACCGAGCCGGTGCAGATGAACCCGATCCACACGGTCGACGCGCTCGTCGAGCGCTGCCTCGCGCTGTGGCGGGCCGGCGCGCGGGGATTCATCCTGTACTTCATGGCGCCGTTCGACCACGAAACGATCGAGCGGATCGCGACCGAGGTCCGGCCGAAGCTCGAGGAGGCGATCGCATGACCGTCGCTGTTCGCGCGACCACGCTGATCGATGGCACGGGCGCCGATCCGGTCCGCGGCCGGTTCATCGTCATCGAGGATGGGGTCATCCAGAGCATCGCGACAGACGCGCCGAAGGGTGCCGAGGTCGTCGACACCGGCGAGCTCACGGTCCTGCCCGGGTTGATCGACTGCCATGTGCATCTCGTGCCGGGGCAGGAGAGCATCCAGCAACGGCTGCTCATGCCGCCGAGCCTGAACACCGCGATGGCCCTCGTGCACGCGCGCGAGACGCTCGACGCCGGCTTCACGACCGTCCGCGACGCCGGGTTCACGACGCGCGGCGTCAAGATGGCGGTCGAGCGCGGCCTCTTCCCTGGTCCGCGCATGCGCATCGCGGTAACTCCGCTCTCGCAGACCGGGGGGCACGGCGACTCGCTCATGCCGTCAGGCGTGAACGTGTCGGTGATGGATCCGGAGCGTCCGATCGGCGTGGTCGACGGGATCGACAACATCCGGCGGGTGACCCGCGAGGTCCTTCGGGCCGGCGCCGATCAGATCAAGATCATGACCTCGGGCGGCGTGCTGTCGCCGAACGATGAGCCCGGCGCCACCGGCTTCTCGCCGGAGGAGATCGCCGCGGTGGTCTACGAGGCCCACGCCGCGGGCAAGACCGTGATGTCGCACGCTCAGGCGATGCAGGGGATCAAGAACGCGGTGCTCGCCGGCGTGGAATCGATCGAGCACGGCATCTACCTGACCGAGGAGATCTGCGCGGAGATGAAAAAGCGCGGCACGTACCTGGTCGCGACCCTGGTCGCGCCGCTCTGGGTGGTTCGCCGGGCCGAGAAGGATCCCTCGTCGATGCCGCCCTACGCCATCCGAAAGGCCAAGGAGGTGGCCGAAGCCCACACCCGCTCGTTCCGGATGGCCGTGGAGCACGGCGTGCGCATCGCGATGGGCACCGACACCGGCGTTGGGCCGCACGGGACCAACGCCGAGGAGATCGCGGTCATGGTCGAGAACGGCATGACGCCGATGCAGGCGATCGTCGCGACCACAAAGACGGCGGCCGAGTGCGCGCGCGTCGACAAGCTCGTCGGGACCATCGAACCTGGCAAGCGCGCGGACCTCGTCGGCATGCGGGGCGATCCGCTCGCGAACATCGCGCTGTTCAAGGACCGCGGCTCGGTCGCGTTCGTCATGAAGGACGGCGCCATTCACCGGAGGGCGTAGTGCAGCGCTGGCAGCCGCCGCGCGAGTGGCGGCGGATCACGACCCTCGAGTCGCACGCCGCCGGCGAGCCGCTGCGCATCGTGACCGGCGGCATCGACCCGATCCCGGGGCGGACGATGCTCGAGAAGCGCCGCTACGCGCGCGAGTATCTCGACGGCCTTCGCAAGGCGATCGTGTTCGAGCCGCGCGGCCACGCGGACATGTACGGAGCCATCCCGACCGACCCTGTGACGAGCGACGGCGATCTCGGCGTCCTCTTCGTCCACAACGAGGGCTGGAGCACGATGTGCGGCCACGGGATCATCGCACTGACCACGGCACTCCTTGAGACCGGCGAGCGGAACGGGGACGTCATCAGGTACGACGCGCCTCCCGGCCGGGTCACCGCGCGCGCGACGCGCGACGGCGCGCGGGTGCGCGAGGTCACGTTCGAGAATGTGCCGTCCTTCGCCGCAGCGCTCGATGCCTCCGTCGAGGTCGACGGGCTCGGAACGGTGCGCTACGAGCTCGCGTTCGGCGGGGCGTTCTACGCCTTCGTGGATGCCGACGCCCTCGGCGTGCCGCTCGACCCGAGCGGCTTCCGGCAGTGCATCGACGTCGGGATGCGGATCAAGCGGGCGGTAATGGCCAGCCGCGAGATCACGCACCCGGACTCCCCCGACGCCGCCGATCTCTCCTTCTTGTACGGCACGATCCTCACCGGCAAGGCCGGCGGGCCAGGCGCGGATTCGCGGAACGTCTGCGTCTTCGCGGAGGGCGAGGTCGACCGGTCGCCGACCGGCACCGGGGTGAGCGCGCGCGTGGCGATCGAGCACGCCCGAGGGCGGCTGCGCGACGGCGCGACGTTCCGGGTCGAGAGCATCATCGGCACGGTCTTCCGCGGCAGCGTGCGTCGGATCGCGAACGTCGGACCGTACGACGCGGTCGTGCCCGAGGTCACCGGATCGGCGTGGACCGTCGGCCGGTCGGAGCTGTGGGTCGCGCCCGACGACCCGTTGCCCGAGGGGTTCGTCCTCCGCTAGGCGCTGGCGCGCGCGCCGCGGAGCTTCGGGATCACTTCCTTCCCGTAGACCTCGAGCTGCCGCTCCTCATCGCCGCTCATCAGGTACAGGTTGAACTGCGTCATCCCCGCCTCGGCGAGCGCGTGGAGCTTCTCGAGCTGCTCGTTCACCTCACCGGTCACGCAGAAGCGGTCGACGGACTCGTCGTCGACGAAGCCGGCGTTCGACGAGCCCGACTCGGCGTGGTGCTTGTAGTCGTAGCCGGGTCGATTGCGGACGTAGCTCGTGAGGTCCGCCGGCAGACCTTGCTCGCCATAGCGGCGGACGAGGTCCACGACGTGGTTGCTCACGAGCGCCGGGAACCACCGCACGCGCTCGCGCACCTCAGCCTTCGGACCAACGTGCGCGGGCGCGGCGATCATGACCTGAACCGCGCTCGGGTCGCGGTGCGCGGCGCGGGTCCCCTCCCGCAGGAGGCCGACGCACCACCGGACGACGCTCGGGTCGGCCATCTGAATGACGGCGCCGTCGGCGATGCGACCGGTCAGCGCGAGCGCCTTGGGGCCGTACCCGGCGATCCACACCGGCAGCTTGTAGCCCTCAACCCAGTCGAGCTTGATCTCGGTCCCGTCGTACGTGGTCGCGCGGCCTTCGCACAGATCGCGGATCGCGAGCGTCGCGGCTTCGAGATCGTCGAGCGTTGTCGGCTTCTTGCCGAGCACCCGGCGAGCGGAGTCGCCCCGGCCGATGCCGAGGTCCATCCGGCCCTTCGAGAGGATCTGCAGGACCGCGAGCGCGCTCGCGGTCACCGAGGGCTCGCGCGTCGCGGGATTCGTGACGCACGTGCCGAGCCGCAGTCGCGTGCTGTTCTGGGCCATCAGCGTGAGGAGGACGTAGGGCTCCTTCCAGAGCACGTGGCTGTCGAAGACCCAGCCATGCGTGAAGCCGCACTCTTCGGCGAGCTTCGTGAGCGAGGCGATCCGCTCGAGCGAATGGTCGGGCTTGAGCGTGAAGCCGAAGTCCATCAGGCGTGCCATTCAACAACATGTTCGGCGACGAGCTTGATGACGAGGTTCCCTTCGAGCGGCAGGTCGTCGTACTGCGGGTATTTCGCGGTGAGCAGGATGAGCGCTTCGTCGCGCTCCCGACCATCGTCCAGCACCTCGGCCGGGCCTTCGACGAGCACGTACGCGAGCTTCGTCCAGTCCTCGCTCCACCGATCGACGACGAGCGCGGCACGGCCGGTTTCCGCGATGTTGCGGATCCGCCGCAGGAGCAGCGTGCGCTTCGGCTTGCCGTCGATGGCCGAGTAGATCAGCGGCGGCAGCCAGGCGAAGCAGACCGGAACG
Organism: Candidatus Limnocylindria bacterium; assembly: GCA_036375335.1. Lineage (GTDB taxonomy): Bacteria > Chloroflexota > Limnocylindria > P2-11E > P2-11E > UBA4735. The sequence continues at coordinate 2,281 of DASUSA010000018.1, read as the reverse complement.
ACATGTGGCCGGCCGGTTTCGCTCGTCGTGGCGAGATGGCCGAGCCGCGCGGTGGCGAGCAGGTCCTCTTTCACGCCGCGTACCTGAGCACCGGCCCACGCTATCAGCGAGACTTTCAGTGGTGCCCGACGTCACGCTCATTCCCATCGACGGCCTTCCGGAGATCAAGCCGGGCGACGATCTGGCCGCGATGCTCATCGGCTGCCTGCGCCTGACGGGCCGCGCGTTCGAGGATGGTGACGTGCTGGCCGTGGCGCAGAAGGTCGTCTCCAAGTCCGAGGGCCGCATCCGCAAGCTCGCGGACGTCGTGCCCGGTCCCGACGCCGAGCGGATGGCCGCGGAGTCCGGCAAGGACGCGCGGGGCCTGCAGGCCGTGCTCGACGAGACCGCGCGCATCGTGCGCTGGCAACGCGGGGTGCTCATCGTCGAGACGAAACACGGCTTCGTCGCCGCGAACGCGGGGGTCGACCACTCGAATGCCGGCGCGCCGGACACGCTCATCCTGCTCCCGGTCGATCCCGACGCGTCGGCCTCGCGGATCCGTCAGGCGATCAGGAAGCAAAGCGGGGTCGACGTGCCGGTCGTCATCACCGACACGTTCGGACGGGCCTGGCGCGAGGGTCACATGAACGTGGCCATCGGGATCAGCGGCCTGCCGGCATTGCGCCGCTACATCGGCGAGTTCGACCCGGACGGCTACGAAATGCGCGTCACCGAGATCGCCATCGCCGACGAGATCGCCGCGGCGACGGAACTCGTGATGGGGAAGCTCGATCGGCGGCCCGCGGCGATCGTGCGCGGACTCCCGATGCCCGAAGGCAGCGAGACCGCGCGCACCTACGTGCGCCCCCACGACAGGGACATGTTCCGCTAGACAACGAAAGACCCCGGCCGCTCGGCCGGGGTCCTTCACTAGATCAGCAGAACGCTCGGTCTAGTACCGCGCTCCACGCGACGCCGACGGCCGGACCTGCTCGAAGCACGAGCTGCAGTAGACCGGCTTGTCGCCGCGAGGCTGGAATGGAACGCGTGCCTCACCGCCGCAGTTGCTGCAGGTCGCGGTGAAGAACTCGCGCGGGCCACCCATGCCACGGCCCCCGCCGTACATGCCGCCACCTGCTCCGCCACCGGACGACCGGCGTGCCGCGCGGCACGACGGGCACCGGCCCGGCTCGTTCACGAGACCACGGGACTGGTAGAACTCCTGCTCGCCCGCGGTCCAGATGAATTCCTGACCGCAGTCCTTGCAGGTCAGGGTCTTGTCAGAGAAGCTCACGGTGAAGCTTCCTCCCTTTCGTGTGCTGGCTTCTCGAGCCTCGCTCGGTCTCGGGAGGACTGCCTCACTCGACGCTCGCGTTGGTTCAGCTCTTGTCGCCGCTACCCCCCTTTGGAGGGCGGCACGAATATACCCGCGGACCCAGTCGGGGGGAAGACCTCGCCGAGCCAGTCGTCGTACCACTGGCCGCTCCGGAACCCGTAGTGGGGCATCAACCCCATCTGCCTGTAACCGGCCTTTTCGTTGGCTCGGCGGCTCCCGCGATTGCGGACCGAAACCCAGTTGTGCACCCGATGCAGGTTCATTTCCCGCCAGGCGAACTCCGTCCGCAGGCGGATGGCCTCGGACGCGATGCCCCGGCCGTACAGATCGCTCCGGCCGATGAAGATGCCGCTCTCGCAGTCCCGGGCGATCCAGTCGATGTCGAACAGGCCGGTGAAGCCGACGGTCTGGTCGTCGTACGCGATCGACCAGTTCACGCTGTCGGGGTCGTCCGCGTCCTTCGTGTGCCGTTCCGCGAACGCCTCGTCGCGCACGTCCATCATCCGGCCGCCCCAGAACCGTGAGGCCTCGGGCTCGAGCATCCAGCGACTCACCTGCTTGCGGTCATCGACCGTCGGGGTGCGCAGCGACACGCTGTTCGCGCCCTTCAGCAGCGGGCCGAACATCAGCGGGCCTTCTCGTCGCCGAGCGGGGGATACTCGCGCTCGTCGGGCCAGCGCTCGCTCCAGATCTCCCGGTCCAGCTGGTAGAGGAACTGATCGACGTACGCGCCGTCGCGGTAGTAGACCGCATGGCCGTGTCCGAACTGGACATAGCCGAGCTTCTCGACGATCCGCTGCCGGCCGATGTCGTCCGCGGCGATGCGGTCGGTAACGCTCATCCGCAGGTGCATGAAATCGAATGCCCAGCGGTGCAGGGCGAGCGCCGCGTCGAAGCCGTAGCCCTTGCGAGAGTGATCCGGATCAATGACGAACTGATCGAGCAGGAGCACCTCGGCGAGCG
>DASUSA010000017.1:0-2412 GCA_036375335.1 Candidatus Limnocylindria bacterium | reverse complement strand
CGTCCGTGCTCGACCGCCACGCCAATCCATCGGCGTCGCGCGCGAACACGTGCGCCATCCGGTTCGCGTAGACCGCGTCGCTGTATCCGGGAGAGGTCTCGCGCAGGTAGGCGAGCGCTGCGGCTTCGTCGGCGAACCGGTCCGGCCGGCCGAGTGAGAGACGCCGCGCGCGGTCCCCGCCCTCACGACCGATCTCGGGTCCGACGTCCACGAGCACGAGTGCGCGCACCTTTTCTGGATGCAGGACCGCGAGGACCAGCGCGTGCGCGCCGCCCATCGAGTGGCCGACCACGACCGGACGAGCGAGCTTGAGCGCGTCCATGACCGCGAGCGCATCAGCGACGAAGTCCTCGGGCGCGTAGCCGATCGCGGGTGTAACGCTCGTGCCATGGCCGCGCGCGTCGGGAGCGACCAGCCGCAGCCTGCCGGCGACGCCGTCGGCGACGAAATCCCAGACCCGGCCGTAGTTACCGATCCCGTGCAGCAGGAGCGCCCCGGGCTCCCCACCGGGCCATTCCCAGCAAGCAAGCGTGCCCGCAGGGCCTCGTACCGCGTGGCTGACAGGCACGTTTCAAAGCCTAGTAGTGCCACTGAGGGGCCATGGACGGGCGCAGGTGGCCGCCGTACCGTCGAACGTGAGGAAGGTGCCATGAACGCACGTGAACCCGTCGCCCAGCAGCTCGGCGAATTGGCCACGTCGGTCCGCAAGCGCGACGCCGCCGTCGGCGAGCTCCTCGCGCGTCTGGCGACCGCCGTGAAGGACGGCCGCTACGACCAGGTGAAGGCGTACGCCGCCGCCCTCGATCCCCGATCGCTCGCCGAGCTCCTCACCGTGCGCCGCTCCGCTCTCTGGGCGGTGCTCGAGGTCATCCGCAACACCCTTGTCTTCGCGCCGATCGCGGTCACCTGGTTCGGCCTCGCGACCGCGAGCGCCGCGTACGAAACGCTTCTCAAGGCCCGGCCCGAGCTGATCAGCCGGCCGTTCCTGCTCCTCTGGCAGGAGAGCTTTGAGGGCACGAGCGCGGTCGTCAGCTTCAGCACCCTCGCGATCATCGACGCGAGCCTCATTGCCCTGCTCATCGTCCTGTCGCTCGTGATCCACGTGCGCGCCGACGTGCGCGACGTGAGCACGCGGACCCGCGTTCTGCTCCGCGAGTCGGAGATCCGTCTCCTGCTCGGCCACGCGCTCAGCCTCTCGGCCGGACCCTCGCTCACCGATGCGTCCGCGGACTCGGTCCTCGACGAGATGGTGGCGGAGGAGCGGCGGATCTACGAGCGCGCGATGGAACGCGAACAGCAGCTCACCGATCTCCAGGGCGTGGTGCGCGACCTGCGCGTCGCGGCCGACGATCTCGCCCGCGCCGCGCGGGCCCTGCCCGGCCCGGGCATCCAAGTCGGTGAGACCCGGCCGGTCACCCCGGCGCGCTAGCGATGCTTGGCATCGGCCGCGGCGTCACGCTCTCCCTCGCCGGGTGGTTGTGGGCGGACATCCTCCTTGGCCTCTTCGCGATCTTCCTCGCCGCGAACAGCGTCGGTGCCGCGACGCCGTCGGCATTGCCGGGCATCGATCCGCGACCGGTGGCGATCTCGATGACGATCGACGGCCCGAAGCTCCTCGGCTTCGACGCGGCCGCGGGAGCCGACGAGCAGCGTCGGATCGCCACGGCGGTGAAGGCCCAGGTCGCCCAGCAGAGCGGCGGGCATCAGGTGGCCATCGTCATCGCGTTCGCATCCAACGCGGACCCGAGCCTCGGCGACGACATCAGCCGCCTTGCGACCGCGCAGCTGACCGGCGACGCGTTCGCCGGAGCGACGATCAAGACCTATCACAGCATCGTGGCCGGAGATCGCGGCTCGACCCTCGATCTCGAGATCTATGTCTACCGATAGCGACCCGAACGAGATCCACCGCGCGGCGTTCCGCGAGGCGCGGCGACGCGGCGATCCACTCGCGGCCGCGCGCGCCGCGGCTCAGTTGCGCATCGACGGCGCCGATCTCGACCCGCGCGATCTCGCGGCGCTGCGCGCGGCGCGCCTGGTCGTCGGTCGCGGCATCCGTGACGCCCGAGCCCGCCGGCTGCATCCGCCTGCGGCCGTCGCAGCAGTCCGGCCGCGCCGGCGGATCCGTTTCCCGTTCGCGCTCGCTGCCGTCATCGTGGTCGCCCTCGCGGTGCTCACTGCGCTCTGGATGATGCCGGTCGACCAGAACGGCGGCGGCGGTCGCGCGGCGCCGCCCATCCCGACGGCAACCACGGTCCCGATCGCACTGCAGAGCCGCGGTCGTGTCATCACCGCGGTGCGGGTCGTCGTGCCGGTCCTTCCGCAGCCGCAGCCCGAGCCCAAGCCGAACCCCACGGCCATCCCGACCGCAGATCCCGCCCTCGACGCGTTTCCGACCGACGGCGACAGCGT
>DASUSA010000016.1:0-17841 GCA_036375335.1 Candidatus Limnocylindria bacterium | reverse complement strand
AGCTCGGAGTCCTTGAGGCACTGCTTCACCGGGCCGAGCGTCTTCTCGATGAGATCACCCACGAGCTGCTCGAGCTTGCTGCGGGTCAACGCGATGACGAGGTGCTTCGGGCCCGACTGATCCGCCGTGATGAACGGGAGGTTGACCTCGGTCTGCATCGTCGTCGAGAGCTCGATCTTTGCCTTCTCAGCCGCCTCCTTGAGTCGCTGGAGAGCCTGGCGGTCATTCCGCAGATCGATGCCCTGATCCTTCTTGAACTCCTCGACGAGCCAGTCGATGATCCGCTGGTCGAAGTCGTCGCCACCGAGGTGGGTGTCGCCGTTGGTGGCCTTCACCTCGAACACGCCTTCGCCGAGCTGCAGAATCGAGATGTCAAAGGTGCCGCCGCCGAGGTCGTAGACCGCGACGATCTCATCCTTCTTCTTGTCGAGCCCGTACGCGAGCGCGGCCGCGGTCGGCTCGTTCACGATCCGCAGGACCTCGAGTCCGGCGATCTGGCCGGCATCCTTCGTGGCCTGGCGCTGAGCGTCGTCGAAGTACGCGGGAACGGTGATGACGGCCTGGGTGACCTTGTCGCCGAGGAACGCCTCGGCGTCGGTCTTCAGCTTCCCGAGGATCATCGCCGACACCTCGGGCGGCGAGAGCCGCTTGCCGTCGGTGAGGACCACCTCGACGCCGCCGTGCGACGCCTCGGCGATCTTGTACGAGACGAGGTTCTTCGAGCGCTGCACTTCGGGGTCGCTGAAGCGACGGCCCATGAAGCGCTTGATGGAATAGACGGTGTTCTCGGGGTTCGTGATGGCCTGGCGCTTCGCGACCTGGCCGACCAAACGCTCCCCGTTCTTGGTGAACGCGACGACCGACGGCGTGATCCGCCCGCCCTCCGCGTTCGCGATAATCGTCGGCTCGCCACCCTCCATGTAGGCGACGGCCGAGTTCGTGGTCCCGAGATCGATCCCAATGACTTTTGGCATGTGCGTTCTCCTTAGTTCTTGGCCTTCGCCACGGAGACGAGTGCGGGCCGGATGACCCGATCGTGGAGGCGATACGCCTTTTGATGCTCTGCGATGACTGTTCCTTCGGGCTGGTCGGATTCGACGTGCGCGACAGCCTCATGGACGTACGGATCGAACGGCTTGCCGAGCGATTCGACGGGCTCGAGCCCTTCGGTGTCGAGGATCTGCCGAAGCTTCCGCTCGACGAGCCACATGCCTTCGACCCAGGGCTGCCCCTTGACGTCCTCGGGCACGCTCGCGAGTGCTCGGTCATATCCGTCCAGGACGTCGAGCAGCTTCGTGATGAGGTCGGCTTTCGCGAACTTCGCGAACTCCGACCGCTCCGCCTCGTTGCGCTTCCGGTAGTTCGAGAAGTCCGCGGCCATCCGCTGCAGATCGGCCTTGTAGTCCTCGCCCGGCGTCGCGCCGTCGTCGTCCGTCGACGGCTCGACGTCCGCAGGCTCGGTGGCCGTCGACCCGTTCGGCTTCCGGCGCGTGCGCATGCGCTCTTCGAGCAGCTCCTCGGCCCGGCGCTTCTGTTCGTCCATGGCTAATTCCCCTCGACCGCGCGCACGAGATCGGTCATCAGCCGGCCGACGAAGCTCACCGCTCCGATCGAGCGCGCGTAATCCATCCGTCGCGGGCCGACGATGCCCACGTACCCGACCACACCGCTCGTGCCGCCGTAGCGGCCGAACACGAGGCTGCAGTCCAGCAGCGGCTCGACGCGGTTCTCCGCGCCGATGGCGACGTGGACCTCGCCCTCGCCGATGATCGGCGGCAGCAGATCCGCGAGGCGGGTGCGGTCCTCGAGCAGCGCGACCATGTCGCGGAGTCGCGTGGGGTCGCTCGCGCCGAACTCCGGCTGCGCGAGGATGTTCTGGATGCCGTCGTAGTACACATCGCTCGCCCGCGCGCTCTCGGTCTCCGCGAGCAGCCGCGACAGCGCGCGCAGGATCTGGCGCGCCGCGCCGTGCTCGAGATCGACCGCCTTGGCCAACGTCGCCGCGTCGGCGCCGTGCATCGTGTCGGTGAGGCGCTGTCCGAGCGAGCGCAGCTCATCCGCCGTCGCGGGCTGGTCGAGGTCGAGGAGCTGCTGGCGGACGGCGCCACCGTCGAGCACAGCGACGATCAGCGCGCGCCGCTCGTGGATCGGGACCGCGTCGATGTGCTTGAGCACGCTCTTCGTCCCGGCGGGCTGCGTCACGATCGAGGCCTCCGCCGTCAGGCGCGCGAGCGTGGACGCGGCGAGGCGCAGCCACTGCGCGCTGTCCTGCTGGGCCTGCTGGAACTGGTGGCTCACGGTGAGCTGCTCCTCAGGCTGCAGCGCGGTGTCGGGCATCAGGCTCTCGATGAAGTAGCGGTACCCGAGATCGGTGGGCACCCGCCCGGCAGAGGTGTGCGGATGCGTGAGCAGACCGAGGTCCTCAAGCTCGGCGAGCTCGCTCCGCACGGTCGCCGGCGACACCGGCAGCGCGTAGCGCCGCACGAGCGAGCCGGAGGCGACCGGCTGCGCGGTGGTGATGAATTCGCGGATGACGGCGCGCAAGATGTCGCGCTGACGGTCTGCCAGCTCGGGCAAGCTCACGCGTTCCTGGTTGATTTCAGCCAATTAGCACTCTCCCCTCGAGAGTGCTAAGAGCCTACCAGCCCGAGCGCCGGCGGTCAACGACTCCCGGGCCGGATGTACGGTAAGCACACAGGCACGCGTCATACTCCGCTGGGACGGCGGCCAGCCCGCGAAATCCAAAGGAGAAAAAGTCGGCCATGTGGACGGAGTTCAAAGCCTTCCTGATCAAGGCGAACGTGCTCGCGCTCGCCCTCGCATTCATCATCGGCGTCGCTTTCGCGGCGGTCGTGGCCTCATTAGTGAAGGACATCATCATGCCGCCGATCGGCATGCTCCTCGGCAAGGTCGATTTCCAGAACCTCTACATCAACCTCTCCGGCGGCACGTACGCGTCGCTTGCCGACGCCCAGAAGGCCGGCGCCGCGACGATCAACTACGGCATCTTCATCACGACCGTGATCGGCTTCATCATCGTCGCCTTCGTCGTGTTCCTGATCGCGAAGGCGATGATCAAGCCGGTGCCCGAGAAGGGCTGCCCGTACTGCGGGATGACGATCCCGGCCAGCGCGACGCGCTGCCCACAGTGCACCAGCCAGCTCGCGGCCGCGTAGCAGCTCAGGCGGTGTGGGAGGTGGGCTCCTCGGTGCGCGACGCGAGGACGTTGCGGACGCGCTCGAGGAGCTCATCGAGCTCGAACGGCTTCGTGACGTAGTCCGCGGCGCCCAGCTCGGTCGCGTAGAGCCGCTCGGACAGGCCGAAGATCGCGGTCACGACGATGACCGGCAGGTTGCCGATGCGGCCGTCGGCGCGGAGCTCGCGCAGCACGCTGAAGCCGTCGCGACGCGGCATCATCAGGTCGAGGATCATCGCGGACGGATGCAGCTGATCGAGCAGGCGCATCGCCTGATCGCCGTCGCGCGCGAGCTTCGCGTCGAGGCCCTCCTCTTTGAGGAAGGTCACGATCGTGTCGCCGAGGTCGGGATCGTCCTCGACCACGAGCACGAGCTGCCGCCTCGCACGAGCCACCGCTAGACCCGGATCTCTTTCGCGAGCTTTTCGGGGTCCCGGATCGCGATCTTCCGCCGCCGGATGCTGATGAGATCGCGGCGCTCGAGGTCGCCGAGGACGCGGTTCACCGAGACGCGCGACGCGCCGGTGAATGCGGCCAATTCGTCCTGCGTCAAGGTCAGCTCCAGCTCTCCCGACCCGCTCGCCCCGTTCGCCTGAGCGAGGTCCAGCAGATATTTGGCCACCCGGCTCGGGACGTCCAGGAAGATGAGGTCCTCGACCCGGTCGGACAGGCGCCGGACCGTCTTCGCGAGGGCTTCGAATACGACTTTCGTGGCCGCCGGGTGGGCCTCGATGAAGGACAGGAAGTCCTCTCCGGCGAGCAGCGCGCAGCGGGTGTCCTCGAGCGCCGTGGCCGTCGCCGACCGCGGACTGCGGTCGAACAGCGCGAGCTCGCCGAAGAACTCGCCGCCCCGGAGGAGCGCGACGAGCGCCTCCTGGCCGAACTCGCCGGGCAGCGCGATCTTCACCGCGCCCTCGAGCACGACGTAGAAGTGCTGACCCGGATCGTCCTTCCGGAAGATCGTGTCGCCGCGCTTGAACGCCTTCTGCCGCATGCGCTCCGCGAGCCCCGCGAGCTCCGGATCGGAGAGCTTCGCAAAGAGCGGAACGCGCTTGAGGTACTGGACGAGCTGTAGGTCAGGCATCGCGGGAACGGTACGCCACTCTTGACGCCCAACGCATCATTGGCGGTCCTATGGATGAGGTGTACATCTCGGGCGCGCTCACCGCGATCGCCGACGGAGCGCGGGCGCGCGTGTTCTACGAGCTGCTCGCGGAGATCGTGACCGAATGCGGCCTTCGGCCGTACCTCCCGCATCAGACGACCGACCCGGTGGCCGCGCCCGACCTCGATCCGCGGAGCGTGTATGAGATCGACCGGGCCCGCGTGGCCCGGAGCGGGCTCGTCATCGCGTACGCCGGGACGCCGTCGTTCGGAGTGGGCATCGAGGTCGAGATCGCCCGCGAGCGCGGGATCCCGGTCGTCCTCGTCGCCGAGCGCGACCGCACGGTGTCGCGGATCCTGCTCGGCTCGCCAGCGGTCGTCGATGTCGTCCGCTTCACCGACCTCGCCGCGCTCCGGCAGGCCCTCGGCGACGCGATCGCGCGCGTCACGAAGGTCACGAGCGATCAGGCCCCCGACGCCGTGGTGCAGCGCTTCCTCGGGAGCCTCGGCGCAGCGCGCCAGCTCCCCGAAGCCGAGGTCGCGGCCCTTCTGCGGGTGGCCGAGCTCGACGGCGAGCCGGCGAGCGCGATCCGCAAGGCCATCGCGGACGGCAAGCTCTTCGGCGCGGGCCTCCGCGACCTGGTCGGCCGCCACGCGTTGCGAGGCCCCGATCTCGCGGCGTTCGTCCTCCACGACATCCTCGAGCGGCCGTTCGCCGAGATCGCCCGCACGCTCGGTGCGGACCCCCGCGCGGTGCGCCGGTGGGTGGAGCAGTCCCGGGTCAAGCTACAGCTGGCCGCTGACGCCGACCTCGCGGTCATAGGACAATGGCTCGTGACCGAGCTCATCGCGCCCCCGACGCGCGCCCTGCAGCTCCGTCTATTCACGAAAGCAGCGCCTGCGGCGGACGCGACCGAAGGCCGCGGTGACAAGAAAGTGGAGAGCAATGAGCAAAGGCCAACGGAAGCAGAAGACCACCGGCAAGCTGGGCTGGCGGTCGAAGAAGGCGAACCACGGGCGTAAGCCCGGGATGGGCCGCGGGAAGCGCAACTAGGCGCGCATCGACCCTGACGTGAGAAGGAGCCGCCCCCTCGGGGCGGCTCCTTTTGGTTCTAGGACCTGGGCGCGCTCACTTGCGCTTGCGGGTCGTCTTCTTCCGCCCGGTGCTCTTGCGGGCGGTCGTCTTCTTGCGCCCGCCCGTGCTCTTGCGGGCCGTCGTCTTCTTGCGGCCGGTGCTCTTCCGGCCCGTTGACTTGCGGCCGGTGGTCTTGCGGCCGGTGGTCTTGCGGGTCGTCGTCTTCTTGCGGCCGGTGCTCTTGCGCGCGGTCGTCTTCTTTCGCCCGCCGCTCGATGTCGTCTTCCGACCGCCGCCGGCACGCGTGGTCTTCTTGCGTCCGCCGCCGCTCATGCCGCTCGATGCGGGCATCGGCGCCGGCGGCGGGGGCGTGCCCGGAAGCGGTGACGGCCAGCTCGACGCCGGCTCCTGCTGGGATCCAGACCACGTGTCGCCACGATTGCCTTGTTCCATTGGTTCCTCCACCTGTTGATGCGTCGTGGTGTGGCATACCGCGTTCTTCGCATGGTCGCAAGCGGATGACGGTCGATCTCGTCCGCTCGTCCACTCTGCGCTACGGAGCGCAGCCTCGTTGCGCGACCGATCCCGGATCGCCGAGTGTGAGCGCGATCTGCGCGTGTTCACCAGTGTCCGCCGTTACCTCCAGAACGTACGACCCGCCGGGCATCGGCGTCCCGAGCGTCCCGGCGTACACGCCGTAGCGATCGGTCACCGCCCGGAACGCGTAGTGCTGCCCTTGACCGTCGACTGCGATCGCGGCGCTGCCCTGCGGCCGGAACCCATAGGCGTAGTAGATCCGCAGCCCATCGCTGCGCGCGGCGGATACGAGGATCCCCTGGCGGCAGTCGGCCAGTGAGCGGCCGGGCAGCTCGATCACGAAGCGAGCGAGCGGCTCCGCGAGCGCGTCCTCGATCGCGGCATCCGGCGGCACGCCCACACCCATTCGCTGCAGCGTCGGCACCAGCGCCGGGCGGCCGATCCGATCGAGGAGCACGCGGACTGCCTCCGCCGCGACCCCGTAGGCGTGGCCGCCGAAATCGGTGTTGTTCTGGAGCCACGACCGTTGATTCCCGAAGATCGTGAGCACCGCCGGATCGTTCGCCAGGAGCGAGAGGGCCGTGGCTCGGTCGGCGCCGAACGCGTCGCCCGCCTCGACGATCGTCGCGAGGCCCTCATCCAGCCACGCCGGGACCGAGTCGCCGGTGAGCCGGTGGACGGCGACATGGGTGAGCTCGTGGCGGAAGATCGTCGTGCGCCCCCCACCCAGGATGCTCTCGCCGTTGATCGCGACCGCATCGATTCCGGCGAGCGTCACGCCCCCGGTCTGGCGCGCCAGGAGTCCGGCGGTGTCGGCCGAGAAGCCGAACTGGCGCTCGAGCGCGCCGGCGAACGAGTCGCGTGAGGTGAACAGGAAGACGGCCGGCGGATCGTCGAACTTGCGGCCGAAGTAGGCCTCGACCGCGGCGGCGTCCTGGACCAGCGCCGCGAAGATCGCATCGGCGATGGGCGCCGACATCGAGGTCTCGGTCCACAGATCGACCGCGCCGGTGCCGGCCCGCCTGAAGTCCGCTCCCAGACGCTGCCGCAGGAGCACGAGCGCCACCTGGCGCTGCAGGACCTGCGCGGACGCCGACCCGGCCGGGGGCGAGAGGCAGAACCCCGGCGCGTCGGTCGGCGCGAGCTGGGCGCAGGCATCCTGCCGTCGCCCGAGCAGGACCGTCGGGTCACTCGTGTCGGACGCGATGGGTAGGACGAGGCAGAAGGACGCGAGCGCGGCTGGGTCCTCGCACGGACGCGCCTGGTCGATGAGCCGCGCCGGCGCGGCGTCCGGCGAACGGAATGGCGGCAATGTCGCGCAGAACGTGAGTGGCGTCGTGTCGCACTGGGCGGCCGATGGACCGGGAAGTCGCGGATCGATCCAGACCAGCAGCACCGCCGCGACGCCGGCGACGACGAGGACCGCGACGAGCTGGGTGCGCCTCAGGTCTGGCGCTCGGCGAGCAGGTAAACCCCGACCGCGATGAGAACGATCGGCACGAGGTACGGCTCGATCGACGCGGGGATGAACGATGTGCCGGTGACCAGCCGACCAGCCGCGACGACACCGAGGAGCACGGCGGGCACGAGGGGCCAGCGGTGCTGCGGGGCGAGCGCGAACGCGACGACGAAGCCGATCGCGATCACGCCGACGAACGCCGGCGCCGCGGACTCAGGACGCATCGCGATCCACGTGGGGAGCAGAAGCGCGACGCCGAACGACACGAGCGTGACCATCGGGATGAGGTAGACGTATTGACGGCCGCGCAGGTACGAGATGAGGAACGCGGCTCCCATCGCGATGAACAGGTACGACGCGGCATTCGGCACGCCGAGCGGCTGGAGCACGAACGGCACGCCGAGCGCGATGACCACGAGGCCACCGAGGACACCCCGACGGCGCGGGGCCACGGTCGCGACCGCGACCGGCGTGAGCGAAGCGGCCGGGGATCCGATGAGTGCCGGCTGGGGGTCGCGGGCCGGCGGCAGCCGCGGACGGGCGACCTGCAGGCGGATCTCCTCGCGCAGCACGCTCGCCCTGATCGGCTTCGCGAGGTACCGATCGAAGCCGCTGGCGAGCCCGAGCGTGCGGTCTTCGTCGCTGGCGTAGCCGCTCAGGGCGATGAGCGGAATATCGATGCCGGCCTGCCGCAGCTGGCGCGAGAGGGTGAAGCCGTTCATGTCTGGCAGCCCGATGTCGCTGATGATGAGATCCCACTGCGTGGCGATGGCCCGCCGAAGACCCGCGGTGCCCGTGCGCTCGCCGGCGACGACGTGCCCATCGTCCTCGAGGATCCGGACTAGCAGCTCGATGGTCTGCGGATCGTCCTCGATCACCAGGATGCGCACAGGTGAACGGTACTAGACCAACCGGACAAAGACCTCGTTCGCGACGAAGCGGCCTCGGTCGGTCAGCGCGACGCGTTCGCCGCGCCGCTCGATGACCCCGGCGTGATCGAGTCCCTCGAGCGCGGCATCGACCCGCGCGCGCGCCGGCGCACCGAAGCGCGCGCCGTACGCCGCGAGATCGAGCCCCTCATCGAGCCGCAGTGCGAGGATCGCGGTATCGATCGCGACGTCCGCGCCGTCGTCGGCGATCCGACCGTCGTGCCGCTCCATGCGCGCGAGGTACGCGCCGAGCCCGCCGGGCTGCCGCGAGCGCCGTCCGCCGAGATGTGAGTGCGCGCCCGCGCCGACGCCGAGCCACTCGCCGTTCCGCCAGTACACGAGGTTGTGCCGGCACTCGTGTCCGGCCGTGGCCCAGTTCGCGATCTCGTAGTGGTGGTAGCCCGCGCGACCGAGCATCGCGCAAGCGAGCTCGTAGCGATCGGCAAGCCCATCGTCGTCGGGCTGCGCGGCCGCGGCCGCTCGTCGCCAGCGTTCGACCGCCGGCCAGCCGGCGCCGCCCCAGTTCGCGACGCCCTCTTCGGGCTCGAGCGCGAGCTCGAGCGGGTAGGCCGAAAGGTGATCGGGCTCGAGCGCGCACGCTGCGTCGAGGTCCGCCCGCCACTCACCATCCGGCTCTCCGGGCCGTCCGAAGATGAGATCGAGGTTCACATCGAGCCCGACCGAGCGCGCCGCCGCGACCGCGGGCGCGATGTCTTCGGGCGTGTGGGTGCGGCCGAGCGACGCGAGCGCGCGCGGCGAGAAGGACTGCGCCCCAAGCGAGACGCGTGTCGCCCCGAGCGCCCGCCACGCGTCGAGCCTGGCACGATCGAGCGTCGCCGGATTCGCTTCGAAGGTGACCTCGTCGGGCCGGAAGTCGAAGCTCGCGGCGATGACCGCGTTGAGCGCGGCGATCTCGTCCGGTTCGAGCAGGCTTGGCGTGCCGCCGCCGAAGAACGCGGTGGCGACGCGCGGCCGACCGAGGGCCGCGCCCTCGCGCGCGATCTCGGCGCCGAGGGCCGCGAGGTAGCGCGCCCGCAACGCGCTCGTCGCGGGCGCAGTCGCGAAGTCGCAGTACGGGCAACGCGACGCGCAGAACGGGATATGCACGTAGAGCGAGATCACTTGATCAAACCGAGCGGATCCGGGAGCTCGGCGTCGGCGGAGAGCTCGGCGGTGCGGCCGAGGTCGACGAGCCACTCGCGCGACTCGTACACGAACGCGAGGAGGTGCGCGGGGCGCCACTCCTCGGCGGCGACGATGCGCTCCTCGCCGAACTCCGGCAGGAGCAGCACGTACGCGACGGCGCGGTCAACGAGCCGCGCGGCGGAGACGCCCAGCGAGAGCAGAGCCTCGGCGCCGCCGAGCACGCCGAGCGCGGACTCCCGGACCGGGCCGACGACCTCGGATAGGCGCGCGTCTGCGCCATCGGCCCCGATCGAGGCGGCCCGGTGCAGCGCGATGCGCGCGCCCGCCGCGTAGCGGCCCTCGAGCAGCCCACGTGATTCGCGTGACAGCCGCTCCCACACCCGCGGCCCGTCGTTCTCGGCGAGCGCACGGAGGAACGTCGACGCGAGGAGTTGCGTCGGATGCTCGAACGCGACTCGGTACGGCCGCATCACTCCTCCTTGATCCGCAGCACCGCGAGGAACGCCTCCTGGGGGATCTCGACCGCGCCGACCATCTTCATGCGCTTTTTGCCGGCCTTCTGCTTCTCGAGGAGCTTCTTCTTCCGCGTGATGTCGCCGCCGTAGCACTTGGCCAAGACGTCCTTGCGCTTGGCCTTCACGGTCTCACGCGCGATCACCTTGCCGCCGATGGCCGCCTGGATCGGGACGTCGAACATCTGCTTTGGGATCAGCTCGCGCAGCTTGGCGGTGAGCGCACGGCCGATGGCCATCGAGCGCTCGCGGTGCACGATCATCGACAGCGCGTCGACCACCGTGCCGGCGACCAGGATGTCCAGCCGGACGAGGTCGGCGGCGCGGTATTCGCGCAGCTCGTAGTCGAGCGAGGCGTACCCCTGCGAGCGGCTTTTCAGCTGGTCGTAGAAGTCGACGATGACCTCGGCGAGCGGCATGTCATAGATGAGCATGGCCCGGGTCGGGTCGACGTAGCTCATGTCGGTGAGCACGCCGCGTTTGCCCTGCGAGAGATCCATGATCGGACCGACGTAGTTCTGGGGCACGATGATCGTCACCTTCATCCACGGCTCTCGCACTTCGATGATCGTCCCGGGGTCCGGCAGCTTCGCGGGATTGTCGATCGCGATCTCGCCGGTGTGCGTGATCACGCGGTACTCGACCGACGGCGAGGTCGCGATGAGGTCGACGTCGTACTCGCGCTCGAGTCGCTCCTGCACGATGTCGAGATGGAGCAGCCCGAGGAACCCCGCGCGGAAGCCGAACCCGAGGGCCTGCGAGTTCTCGGGCTCGTAGATGAGCGATGCGTCATTCAGCCGCAGCTTCTCCAGCGCGTCGCGGAGCGCCGGGTACTCCTCGCCGAGGACCGGGAAGAAGCCGGCGAACACCATCGGCTTGGCCGGGCGGTAGCCCGGGAGCGGCGCCTTCGCGGCCTGCCCGGCGAGCGTGAGCGTGTCCCCCACCCGGCAGTCGGCGACGGTCTTGAGTCCGGTCGCGACGTAGCCGACCTCGCCCGTGGCGAGTCGTTGGATCGGCACGGCGTTCGGCGCGAACACGCCGAGCTCGAGCAGCTCGGCCTCCTTCTGCGTGGCCATGAGGAGGATGCGGTCGCCCTGACTGACGCTCCCGTCGACGACCCGCACGTGCGCGACCACGCCCTTGTACGCGTCGTAGTGCGAGTCGAAGATGAGCGCGCGGAGCGGCGCCTGCTGGTCGCCGCTCGGCGGCGGCACGCGGTCGACCACGGCGTTGAGGATCTCCGCCACCCCCCTCCAGTCTTGCCCGACGCGAGGAGGATCTCCTCATCCTTGAAGCCGAGCGTCGTGCGCAGGTCCTCGCGCACGAGGTCGATGTCGATGTTCGGCAGGTCGACCTTATTGATGATCGGGATCACCTCGAGGCCCTGGTCAACGGCGAGGTACGCGTTCGCGAGCGTCTGGGCCTCGATGCCCTGGGACGCGTCCACCAGGAGGATCGCGCCCTCGCACGCCGCGAGCGAGCGGCTCACCTCGTAGTTGAAATCGACGTGGCCGGGCGTATCGATGAGGTTCAGCTCGAATTTCTCGCCGCCCATGGACCAAGCCATGCGGACCGCGCGCGCCTTGATCGTGATGCCCTTCTCGCGCTCGAGGTCCATCGAGTCGAGCAGTTGCTCGCGCATCTCGCGCATCGCGACCGTCCCGGTGAGCTCGAGGATCCGGTCGGACAGCGTCGTCTTGCCGTGATCGACGTGCGCGATCACGCTGAAGTTGCGAACGCGCTGCCGCGGATCGGATGGGTCGGACATCCGACGAGCCTAGGTGAGCGGTCAGCCCGACGCGGGCGGCTCCCACAGTTCGACGCGGTTCCCTTCGGGATCGGCGATCCATGCGAAGCGGCCGTACGGCTGGTCCTCACGGTGCGGATCGACCTCGACGCCCTCCGTGGCGAGCCGCGCCAGCAATGCGTCCAGATCGTTGACTCGGAAGTTCACCATGAACGACTGCCCGCTGGTCCCGAAGTAGTCAGTATCGCGCGGGAAGATCGCGAATACGGTCGAGCCGCTCGCGCTGTCATCGGCCCACCGGAGCACGACCGCGGTGTCTCCGTCGCGGCGCAGCCCGAGGTGCTGCTCGTACCAGCGGTGGAGGGCCTCCGGGTCGGCAGCGCGAAGGAACACCCCGCCGATCCCGGTGGCCCGCGGTGCGTCGGTCATCCCCGGCCGAGCCTCGAGCGCACCGCCGCGGTGATCTCCGCGAGCTCGCTCACCCGGAACACGGTCGCCGCGCCCAGGTACGCGACCATCCCCACGGCGAACGCGACGGCGGTCTGGAGCAGCAGGCCGATCTTGGTCTGTTGCAGGTCGGCCGTGATGTTCGTCGCGCGGATGAAGGCGAACATCGCGATGCCCATGAGCAGGCTTGCGGCGATGACCTTGAGCGATGAGGTGCCGATGCCGACGACCTTGAGCCGGGCTCGGGGTGCGAGCAGGATCATGAACAGCGCGGCCTCGGCGAGCGTCGCGATCGAGTTCGCGAGGGCCAGGCCATTGATGCCGTAGAGCGGCGCGAGGAGCACCGACAGCACGATGTTCGTGCCGATCGACACGAGCGTCAGCGCGAGCGGCGTCCGCGTGTCCTTTGACGCGTAGTACGCCCGGGCGAGGATCTGGATGAGCGCGTGGCCAGCGAGGCCGAGCGAGTAGAAGAGGAAGGCCTCCTGGGTCGCCTCGCGGGCCTCGGCACCGAACTGCCCGTACTGGAACAGGAGGTTCACGATCGGGCGGCGCAGCACGATCATCATCACGACCGTCGGCAGCGTGAGGAACAGGATCCACCGGATCGCGGTCTGCAGGACGTCGCGCATCCGCGCCTGCAGGCCCTGCGCGGCGTACCGCGAGAGGGTCGGGAACACGGCCGCGCTGATCGCGATCGAGAAGACCCCGAGCGGCAGCTGCATGAGCTGGAACGCGTAGTTCAGCGCGGTGAGCGAGCCCTCGGGCAGCTTCGCCGCGAGGAACGTGTCCACGATGAAGATGAGCTGGACCGCTCCGAGTGCGAGCGTGCGCGGGAGGGTGAGCCGTACGATCTCGCGAACCCCGGGGTGGCCGAGGTCCAGGGTGAGCTTGTAGCGCGTGCGGCGGAACGTGAGCTCGGGGATCTGGACCAGCCACATCATCAGGGCGCCGACGACGGTGCCCCATGCGAGCGCCTCGATGCCGAGGAACGGCGTCGCGAAGATCGCGAACAGGATGATCACGAAGTTGTAGACGAGCGGTGCCGTCGCTCCAGTCAGGAACTGGCGGTATGAGTTGAGGATGCCCGTAAAGAGCGCCGAGAGGCCCATGAAGATCGGGCTGAGCAACATGATCCGCGCGAGCCGCACGCTGAGCTCGACCTGCGCCGGGTCCGGCAGCGGGGCGAGGATCGGCTGGATGATCGGCGCGAGCAGCCACAAGATCCCCGACACGACCACGAGCAGGATCACGATCGCGTTCATGACGCTCGAGGCGACCCGCCAGGCCTCGTCCTCGCGTTCCTTCGCGAGGTAGCTCGTGAAGACCGGGATGAACGCGCTCGCGAGCGCGCCCGCGACCAGCAGGTTGAACAGGGTGTCCGGGATCCGGAACGCCGCGAAGTAGGCGTCAAGGTCGGGGGTCTGCCCGAATTTCGCGCCGATGATGGAAAGACGGAGCCAGCCGAGGATCCGGCTGGCGATGAGCGTGGCGATCATGAAGAGCGACGCCCGGCCGACGCTCATCTGCATGTGCGTCGCAGTATGAATAGACTCGCGCACATGGCAAAGAAGAAGCGCTCAGCGCTCAAGCGCATCCGGCAGGCGCCCCGCCGCGCCGAAGTGAAGGTCCTGACCCGTTCCTCCGCCCGGACCGCGGTGAAGTCGGCTCGCGAAGCGATCGACTCGAAGGCCGACGGCGCGGCCGACAGTGTCCGCGCTGCCGCGAGCGCCCTCGACAAGGCCGTGAAGCGCGGCGGCATCCACAAGAACGCGGCCGCGCGCAAGAAGAGCCGCCTCGCGAAGCGTTCGGCCGCGGCGAAAAGGGCCTAGTCCCGGTCAGCCCCGCGCGAAGCGCGGGAATGTGTCCGCCCCGGGGTAGCGCGCGGCGTCTCCGAGCTCGAGCTCGATCTCCATCAGCCGGTTGTACTTCGCCACGCGCTCGCTCCGTGAGAGCGACCCGGTCTTGATCTGGCCGGTGTTCAGCGCGACGCAGAGATCGGCGATCGTGGTGTCCTCGGTCTCACCCGACCGGTGCGAGATCACGGCGGCGTAGCCGGAGCGGTGCGCGAGCTCGACCGCTTCGATGGTCTCCGTCAGCGTGCCGATCTGGTTGAGCTTGATGAGCACCGCGTTCGCCGCGCCCTCGGTCACGCCGCGGCGGATGCGCTCCACGTTGGTGACGAAGAGGTCGTCGCCGACGAGCTGCAGCCGGTCACCGAGCGCCTTCGTGAGCGTCTTCCAGCCGTCCCAGTCGTCCTCGGCGAGGCCGTCCTCAATGGACACAAGCGGATATTTGTCGCGCCAGGCGGCGTACTTCTTCACCATCCCGGCGCTGTCCAAGGATGTCTTCTCGCGCGCGAGGGTGTACCTGCCGTCCTTGAAGAACTCAGTGGAGGCGGGGTCGAGCGCGATCGCGCAGTCGGATCCGGCCTTGTAGCCGGCACGCTCGATGGCGCTCAGGATGAGCTCGATCGGCTGCTCGTTCGACGTCAGTCCAGCGGGGGCGAAGCCGCCCTCGTCGCCGACGCCGGTCCCCATGCCCTTCTGGTGGAGGATGTTCCGCAGGGCGTGGAAGATCTCGGAGCCCATCCGGATGGCCTCGCTGAACGTTGGCGCCCCGAGCGGGGCGAGCATGTACTCCTGCATGTCGGCCGAGTCGGTCGCGTGCTTGCCGCCGTTGAGCACGTTCATGAGCGGGACCGGCAGCGTCCGCGCGAGCGGCCCGCCGAGATACCGATACAGCGGCTGGCCCACGTCGTCGGCCGCCGCGCGAGCGCAGGCCAGCGAGACCCCGAGCATCGCGTTCGCCCCGAGGCGAGACTTGTTCGGCGTGCCGTCGAGCTCGCGGAGCAGTGAGTCGATCGCCGACTGGTCGGTGGCCTGCTCGCCGATGAGCTCGGGCGCGATCACGTCGTCGACATTGCTCACGGCCTTGAGGACACCCTTTCCGCCGTAGCGCTGGGTGTCGCCGTCGCGCAGCTCGACCGCCTCGTGCGCGCCCGTCGACGCGCCGCTTGGGATCATCGCCGTGCCGACCGCGCCGCTCGCGAGGTACACATCGACGCAGACCGTCGGATCGCCCCGCGAGTCGAGGACCTCGCGCGCCCGGATCATTTCGATCGTCGCATCAGACATTCGGGATCGCCTCCACCCCTGGCAGTTTCTTTCCTTCGATGAGCTCGAGGGCCGCGCCGCCTCCCGTCGAGACGTGGGTCATCTTGCCGGCGAGCCCGAGCTGCTCCACCGCCTGGACCGACTCGCCGCCGCCGACCACCGTGACGGCCGGGCTCTCGGCCATCGCCCGCGCGACCGCCTCGGTCCCGTGCGCGAACTCGGGCTGCTCGAAGAGGCCCATCGGCCCGTTCCAGAACACGGTCCCGGCGGTCGCGATGTGGGCCGCGTACGCACGCTCGGTCTCTGGGCCGATGTCGAGGATCTTGGGTTGGTCATCCCGGGACCAGCGCATGTCGACGGGCAGGAGGACCTCCGCGCCCCGGGCCTTCGCCGCGGCGAGGATCGAACGAGCATCGGTCTCGCGATCCGGCTCGCTGAGCGAGGCCTTGACGTCCATGCCGTTGGCCGCGAGAAACGTATTGGCCATCCCTCCGCCGATGGCGACGACGTCGGCCTTGGCCACGAGCGACTTCAGCACGTCGATCTTCGAGCTCACCTTCGCGCCGCCGACGATGGCCATGAATGGCCGGGCCGGAGACGACAGCAGCGAGCCGAGGGCACGCACCTCCCGATCGAGCAGGAGTCCGGCGTAGGCCGGCAGCAGGTGGGCGACGCCTTCGGTCGACGCGTGCGCCCGGTGCGCCGCACCGAACGCATCGTTCACGTACGCGTCGAAGCCCAGGGCGAGCGCCCGTGCGAACGCCGGATCGTTCTTCTCCTCCTCCGGGTGGAAGCGGACGTTCTCGAGCATCAGCACGTCGCCGGGTTTGAGCTCGCCGAGCTGCTCCTTCGTCTCCGGACCGACGCAGTCGGGGGCCATCGGTACCCGGACGCCCAGCAGCTCGGCGGTCTTCTTCGCCACGAGCGCAAGGCTCAGCTTCCGGTCCGGGCCCTTCGGCCGGCCGAGGTGCGAGCAGAGCGCGACCATCGCGCCCTGCGCGCGCAGCGCGTTGATCGTGGGCAAGGCAGCCCGGATGCGCGTGTCGTCCGCGACGACGGCGGGCATGTCGGGCGGCGTCTCGATCGGCACGTTGAAGTCGACGCGCACGAGCACGCGCTTCCCCTTCGCATCGAGCGCCGCGATGGTGCGTTTGGCCAACGAGCTACGCGGTCGCGGCGGCGGGCTGCTTGGTCCGAAGCTTCGAGGCGACGAACGCCGTGATGTCGGCGAGCCGGCAGGCGTAGCCCCACTCGTTGTCGTACCAGGAGACGATCTTCACCATGTTACCGAGCACGATCGTGTCGGACGCGCTGACGATCGTGGAGTGGGAGTCGCCTTTGAAGTCCATCGACACGAGGGGCTCCTCGGTGTAGGCCATGATCCCCTTGAGATCGCCCTCGGACGCCTTCTTGAACGCGGCGTTCACTTCGTCCTTCGTCACGTCGCGATCCAACGTCGCGGTGAAGTCCACGACCGACACGGTCGGCGTGGGGACGCGGAAGGACATCCCGGTGAATTTGCCCTGCAGCTCCGGGATCACGAGCGCGACGGCCTTTGCCGCGCCGGTCGTCGACGGCACGATGTTCAGCGCGGCCGCCCGGGCGTCGCGCGGGTCACCCGCGACGACGTCGAGCAGCTTCTGTGAGTTCGTGTACGAGTGGATCGTGGTGAGGAAGCCCTTCTCGATGCCGAACACGTCGTTGAGCACCTTCGCAACGGGTGCGAGACCGTTCGTCGTGCAGGACGCGTTGCTGATGATGGTGTGCTTCTCCGGGTCGTAGGTCTCCTCGTTCACGCCCAGGACGATCGTCTTGTCCTCGTTCTTCGCCGGTGCGGAGATGATCACCTTGCGGGCGCCCGCGTCGACGTGGGCCCGCGCCTTCGTCGCGTCGGTGAAGAACCCGGTGGATTCGATCACGATGTCGATGCCGAGCGCCTTCCACGGCAGCTTGGCGGGATCGCGCTCCTGTAGGACCTTCAACGTGCGGCCGTCGATGACGATCGAGTCGGCGGTGGCCGAGACGTCGCCCGGGAACGTTCCGTAGTTCGAATCGTGCTTGAACAGCGTGGCATTGAGCTTGGGATCGGCGAGGTCGTTGATCGCGACGACCTCGATCTCGGGGTGCCGCTCGATCATCGCCTTCAAGAATTGACGCCCGATCCGGCCGAAGCCGTTGATCGCAACCTTTGTCATTTCATTCCCCTTGCTGGGCGCCAATCTAAAGGAACCACTCTCCCTTGCCGTTCGCGCGGTCACGCGCCGCAAGTGCCGAGCCAACGATCGAAACGTCCGCTCCGAGGGCCGACGGCACGATCCGAACGGCCGCGGCGGGGACCTTGAACCCGCGTTCGGCCACCGCCCGGCGCATCGGCTCGATCACGTGCGCGGGCTCGTGCTCCGCGACCGAGCCGCCCACGACGATGCGTTCCGGGTTGAGCGCGTTCACGATACCCACCGCGAGGTTCTGCAGCGCCAGCTCAGCTCGCGCGATGAGCGCCGACGCCCGCGCGTCGCCGGAGGCGGCCTTCGCGTACACGATGCTCGCGTCCTCCACTCCATAGGCCTCCGCGA
>DASUSA010000015.1:0-10924 GCA_036375335.1 Candidatus Limnocylindria bacterium | reverse complement strand
GTTCGGTCCGCCGCCGATCAACCCGACGAGCCCAAGGAGCGCCCAGCTCGGTCGCTTGCCCGCGAGCGGGGCCGCGATGCCGAATGCTTCGGTCACGTTGTGGAGGCCGAAGCCCACGACGAGCGTGACGGCGAGCGTCAGATCGCCTTTCGCCGCGGAGCTGCCGATGGCCAGGCCCTCGGAGAAGTTGTGGAGGCCGATGCCGGTCGCGATGACCACGGCGAGGTGCATCGCGGTGAAGCCGGGCCCGAGCGACATGCGACGCATGTAGTAGACGAGGCTCAACAGGCCGAACCCGAATCCACCGATGAGCAGCGCGACGAGCAGGGCCACCGACGAGGTGTCGCTCCTGATCGCCGTCTCGACCGGTCCGATCGCGTGCTCGACGATGTCGACGAACAGGAAGAGCAGGATGCCGATCGCAAGGGCGTTGAGGAACGCGTGGTAGCGAGGCGTCACGGCGCGCAGGCGCGCCAGCGGCAGCCCGAGGAAGATCGTGAGTCCGGCGACCGACCCGAGGATCACCGTTTCCTGGAACGACATTAGGTGCGCCTAAATATATCCGAGCGATGTGGTCGGAAATAACTGGAGCCGTGGTCGGGCCGTAGTCTCGACTGGTGGCATCGAGCGCGGTCGAGGAGTACCTCCAGGGGATCTACACGCTGGCCGATGAGAACGGCCACGTCGTCTCCGCCCGCTTGGCGGAGTTCCTCGGCTTCTCCGCTCCCGCCGTATCGGAGATGGTCCACCGGCTCGAGCGCGATGGGCTGGTCTCGCTCGACGACCATAAAGAAGTGCATCTGACCAAGGCGGGAAAGACCCAGGCCGACTCGGTGGTCCGGCGTCACCGGCTGGCGGAGCGCTTCCTCGTAGAGGTGCTCGGGTTCGAGTGGTGGAAGACGCACGAGGAGGCCGAGCGGCTCGAGCACGCGATGTCGCCGGAGATGGAGGCGCGCATCGCGCGGGTCCTCGGCGATCCGCAGACCTGCCCGCACGGGAATCCGATGCCTGGCGTGGCCGCGACACCCACTCGTCCGCTCGATGCGCTCGCGCGCGGCGAGCACGCCGCGGTCGAGCGCATCCCCGATCAGTTCGAGCACGAGCCGGGGTTCCTCGAGTACCTCGATTCGCAAGGGGTGAAGCCCGGCGCGGCCATCGAGGTGGTCGAGCGCGGCCCTACGCTGCTCAAGGTCTCCGTCGACGGTGTGCTCCGATCGCTGCGACCCGATTGTGGTCAGAAGGTGTGGATGGCGGTATGACCGACGCGAAGATCTTCGTGATCCAGGGTGCCGACGCGTATTACCTCGCGCGCGTGCCGGTGCTCCCGGGCGCGAACGCCTCTGGCAAGACGCGCGACGAGGCGATCGCGAACGCCCGCAAGGCGTTCCGCGCGTACCGCGACCTCCTCGAGGCGCGCGGTGTGTCGGTCGAGCACTGGAAGGCGATCGATCCGGACAAGATCCCGGTCGAGGATGCGCCTCCGACCGGCCTGTTCCCAGGTGAGGACCAGCCGCTCCAGGAGCACGAGATCCGTGATTTCCTGCATCAGTTCGAGGCATCCCGGGCAGCGCTGATCTCGCTGGTCAAGGGGCTGTCGGCGCCGCAGCTCGAGAAGAAACCGACCGAGACGATGTGGAGCGTCCGCGAGGCCCTCGAACACATCATGTCGGCGGACATCGAGTTCGTCGCCAAGCTCGAGAAGTGGCCCGACGATCCATTCGGGGCGCTGCAGGCGACGCACCGGATCGCGTTCCAGCGGTTCAGCGTCATGGAGCCGGGCGACTGGGTCGATCACACCGTCATGGGGCGACGCTGGACGACGCGCCGCGTGATGCGCCGGATGCTCGAGCACGAGTTCGAGCACTACGAGCACATCAAGGAGATCATGGCCGCCCTCGGCGGCGACCGACCACCCGAGTGAGGCTACGGGCGGCGCTCATCGGCGTCGTCCTCGCCGGATGCGCGACCGGCGCGAACGCGCCTCGGACGACGACCCCGGTTAGCGCGACGAGCGCCGCGCCGACGTTCGCGCAACCCACGTTGACGCCGGTGCGCATCACCGAGAGCACGTACGGACGTGTGGTCGCGAGCACCGCGCCAGGTGCCCCGTGCACGGTCGAGGTCCACGTGGGGCCGCCGCAGTTCGGCGACGTGCCGCTGCCGTCCGTCGACGCGACCGCCGATGCCTCGGGCGCGGTGGCGGTGACCTACACCGCGCCGGCGCTCCCGAAGCAGACCGCGCGCTACGTCCTCACCTGTGGTTCCGGGACCACCGCCGGGACGGCCGGCGCGGACTTCCCGATCAGCGGCTATCCGATCCCAGCCACGCACTTCACCGCGCGCATCAAGGTCGCCGGCGTCAACGACATCGTGGACGGCGTGACCGCGCGCCCGGACCCGTCGCTATCCGCCGTTCGCGACCGCGACGTTGACCTGCTCACGCGGACGCTCGCGTCTGAATGGAGTGCTGCGACGCGCGGCCTCAGCACGGTCGAGCTCGTGACGACTGCCCCAGCCGACATCGTCCTGACGGTCGTGACCGCGCGCACGAATTCGTTCCTCAGCCGATCCTCCGCGGATGGATCGATGGCGATCTTCCTGTTCCCGGCCGACGACGGCGGCATCCTCTCGGCGGACAACTTCGTCGCCGTCGCGCTCCACGAGCTCGGCCATATCTGGTGCTGTTTCGGGCCAGAGGCGTCGGCGGACGGGCACTGGGCCCAGGCGATCGCGGACCCGCTCCTGGTGGGCGTCGATCGATTCGGGCTGATGAACCACCCGGTGAGCTGCATCGTGTTCGCTGCCGGTGTCGAGAGCTGTCCGAACCGCTTTAGCGAACGCGAGCTGCGGACGATGGGCTTCACCCAGATCCCTCCGCCGGCACGCAACCCGTGCGTCGATCAGAAGAACGCGCTCCTCGCCCAGCTCACGACGCTGAACGGCCAGCTCGCGTCGGCGAAGGCCGCGCTCGACGCCACCGATGCGTCGCTTATCACGATGAACCAGCAGATCAAGGCGCTCGAGGCGCAGTACCCGAACGGTATGCCTCCCGACGTCCACCTGAACTACCTCGCGCTGATCGACCGCTACAACGCCGCCGTGAAGACCGAACACAGCCAGGTCGACGCCTACAACGCGCTCAGCACCCAGAACAACAGCATCGTGAACCAGGTGAACGGCCTGCTCTGCTAGGCGCGGCCCGCCCAGTCCCGGGCGCGATCGGTGTGCCGCTCGATGAGCCCTCGCTGATCCGCGCGGACATCGGGTAGGGCATCGGGCGCGAACCATCCGAGCTCCGCCACCTCAGCGGTGAGCGCTTCCCTCCCCCCAGTTACACGGAACGCGAACACGAGCTCGACGCGGGCCCAGCGGAACCCGGTCACCACCTCGAGCACCGGCCCGACCTCGATCGAAAGGCCCGTCTCCTCGCGGATCTCGCGGGCCAGCGCATCCTCGACCCGCTCGCGCCGGACGAGGAAGCCGCCGAGGAATCGCCACTGCGGCGCGCCGAACCGGTGTCGCGCAAGGAGCACCCGACCCTGAGCGTCGACCCCGAGGCCGGTGACACCGACGAGAAAGCGCTCGTGCGCCGCGGTCATGAACCGCCGCTGCCAGCGCACGGGGAACGCATTGAACACGAGCGCGAGGACCCGCATGAACATCGCCGGACTGTACCGCCGGGCGCTAGGGGGTCCCCACCGACACGATGCCATGCGCGGTCGGCACCGCGACCTTCTGGACGACCTGCTTCGTGTTCACGTCGATGACGTTCACCATCCCGTCGACGTTGGTCGTGAGCAGAATGCGCTGGCCGAGCGGGTCGTAGGTCGTATGGAACGGCTGGGCCCCGATGCCCTTCGTCTCCGCCACGATCTTCCGGCTCTTGTAATCGATCCAGAGGAGCGACGGACCCTTGTGGTCGGAGACCACCATGATCGATTTGTCGGCCATGAAGTACATGCCGTCCTGGTTCTCCTTCGTCGTGTGGAACGGATAGTGGTTCGCGCCGAGGTGGATCTCCTCCTTCACGGCGAACGTGTCGGGGTCGTAGATCACCATGCGGTCCGACGGCTTGTCGATGAAGCCGGACGACGATGACCAGATCTCGCTCTGATCGGGGGTGTAGTACGCGTCGTGAACGTCCTGCACCTTGAAGTGGATGATCGTGTTCGTCGCGAGGTCGTACGCGCGCAGATGGTCCGGCTCGGTGCTGTTCGTGACGGTGTAGAGGAGCAGGTTCGGCCGCTTCGATCCGATCGTGAGCACGTGTTGCGGCGTCCCGACGAGGAGCGGCGGGAGTGGCTTCCAGGTGCCGACCTCGAACCGCATGATGAAGCTGTCGCGTTCGTGCGCGACGAACAGCGTCTTGGAATCCGGCGAGAACGTGATCCCGTGCGGCTGCTTGCCGACCTTGATGCGGACGATCTCCTTCATCGCGATCGGATCGATGATCGAGGTCGAATCGCCGAGGCGGTTGTTCACCGCGACGTACTTGCCGTCGGGAGACACCGCCATCTGATGCGGGAGCTTCCCCACCGGGATCTTGGCCACGAGCGCGAACTTCTCCTTCGGCGCTCCTTCGAGGACCCAGACCTGCTCGGTGTTCTCGCTCGCCACGAATACGCGGAGCTTGCCGTAGGTCGGTTCGCTGGGGGTCGCCGGCGTCGCGCTCGCTGCGGGCGCCGGCGTGACGACGGCGACGTCGCTCGGCGCAGCGCTCGGCGTCGGCGTCGCCGGCAGCTCCGCGGCGTCGATGGCGCACGAGGACATGACGATCGCCAGCACGGCGAGCCACACGAAGGACCGCGCGAACCTCATCTCACCCACCACGCGCCCACATCGGAGCGACTCCGACGTGAACAAGTATCGCGCTAGCGGCGGCGGCGGCGCTCAGAGACGCGCAGCCGGACCATCGCGCGCTCCAGCGATGCGCGGGCCTGGGCTTCCTCGAGCCCGACCGGCCCTGTCTGCAGCGTCTCGCGCGCGCGGGCCCGCGCCGCCTCGGCGCGCGATTCGTCGATCTCGTCGGCGCTCTCGGCGGCCTCGGTCAGGATCACGACGCGGTCCGGCCGGACATCCATGAAGCCGCCGAACACCGCGAGCGAGGTCTCGCCACCACCCTTCTTGATCCGGAGCTCACCAGGCCCGAGGGTCGTGAGCAAAGGGGTGTGGTGCGGGAGGATCCCGACATACCCCTCGCTCGCGGGAGCGATGACCATGTCCACGTCATCCTCGAGAACGATCTTCTCAGGCGTGACGACTTCGAGTCGAATGGGCACGGCTACGCGTTCGCCTTCGCCATCTGCTCGCCCTTCTCGCGGGCCTGCTCGATCGTGCCGACGTTGAAGAACGCCTGTTCCGGCAGATCGTCGTGCTTGCCCTCGAGTACTTCCTTGAAGCTGCGGACAGTGTCGGCCACCTTCACGTACTGGCCGGAGAGGCCGGTGAACTGCTCGGCCACGAACATCGGCTGCGCGAGGAATCGCTGGATCTTGCGGGCCCGGGCAACCAGGATCTTGTCGTCGTCCGACAGCTCGTCGATGCCGAGGATCGCGATGATGTCCTGGAGGTCCTTGTACCGCTGCAGCACGCGCTGCACTTCGCGGGCGACGTCGTAGTGCTCCTGTCCGACGACCAGCGGGTCGAGCGCCCGACTCGTCGACGTCAGGGGGTCGACGGCCGGGTACAGGCCGAGCTCGGTGAGGTAGCGCTCGAGGCGGATTGATGCGTCGAGGTGCGCGAACGTCGTGGCCGGCGCGGGGTCGGTGTAGTCGTCGGCCGGCACGAATACCGCCTGCAGCGACGTGATCGACCCTTTCTTCGTCGAGGTGATCCGCTCCTGCAGCTCGCCCATCTCGGTCGCGAGCGTCGGCTGGTAGCCCACGGCGCTCGGCATGCGGCCCAGCAGCGCCGAGACTTCGGAGCCGGCCTGGGTGAAGCGGAAGATGTTGTCGATGAAGATGAGGAGGTCGCGGCCCTCCTCGTCACGGAAGTACTCGGCGATCGTCAGACCGGTGAGCGCGACCCGAAGGCGCGCACCCGGCGGCTCGTTCATCTGGCCAAAGACCATCGACATCTTGTCCATGACCCCGGACTCGCGCATCTCGCCGATCAGCTGGGTACCCTCGCGCGAGCGCTCGCCCACGCCGCAGAACACGGAGTAGCCGCCGTGCTCCGCACCGACGTTGCGGATCAGCTCCTGGATGACGATGGTCTTGCCGGTGCCTGCGCCGCCGAAGATGGCGGACTTGCCGCCCTTGAAGAACGGGCAGATCAGGTCGATCACTTTCATCCCGGTCTCGAAGATCTCCGCGGTCGTCGCCTGGTCGGCGAACGTCGGCGGACGGCGGTGGATCGGGTCACGCCGCGCGCCCTTCACCGGACCCTTGCCGTCGATCGGCTCGCCGACGACGTTGAACACCCGACCCAGCGTTTCCTTGCCCACGGGCACAGTGATCGGCCCGCCGGTGTTCGTCGCCTTCATCCCGCGGCGGAGTCCGTCGGTGGTCTGCATCGAGACCGCGCGCACCCAGTTGTTGCCAAGGTGTTGCTGGACCTCGGCGACCACGAGCTCGCCGTCGTCCCGCTTCACGGTCAGGGCGTGGTAGATCTCCGGAAGCTCGCCTTCCTCGAACCGCACATCGAGCACCGGCCCGATGATCTGCACGATCTCGCCGGTCTTCGAGGCGGCCTTCGTCGCTACCGTCATCTGACTATCCCTTCATCGCTTCGGCGCCCGAAGCGATCTCCAACATCTCTTTCGTGATCCGCGTCTGGCGAGCCTTGTTCGCCGCGAGGGTGAGGTCGTCGATGAGGTCACCGGCGGCGTCGGTCGCGTTGCGCATGGCGACCATCTGGGCCGAGAACTGCGAGGCCTTCGACTCCAGGATCGCCTGGTACACCGCGACCTCGATGAACCGCGGGACGATCTGATTCATCACCTCGGCCGGGTCCGGCTCGAACAGGTACTGGACCGTCTCCTCGGTCGCGCGCTCGGTGTCGGGCTCGAGCGGCAGCAGCCGGCGGATCGTTGGCTCCTGCCGGAGGGTGTTGACGAACTTCGT
Source organism: Candidatus Limnocylindria bacterium (assembly GCA_036375335.1). GTDB lineage: Bacteria > Chloroflexota > Limnocylindria > P2-11E > P2-11E > UBA4735. The sequence goes on along the minus strand of DASUSA010000015.1, from coordinate 3,860 downwards.
GAACGCCAGATGCACCTCGTCGACGTTGCCGCTCGTGAATTCGTCCACGGCGGCGCGGGCGATCGCGTTCGTATCCGCGGTCGTGGGCCGATCCGGGATGTTCGGGAACTCGGCGGTGACCGGCGCGCGCAACCGGCGCAGGGCGTTGATGCCCTTGCGCCCCACCGCGATGTAGGTCGGCGACGGCTTGTCGCTGATGAAGCGGGTCGTGGAGCGCACGAGGTTCACGTTCATCGGCCCGACGAGCCCGCGATCCGTCGTGATGAGCACGACTGCGATCTTCTTCACCTCACGCGTCTGGAGGAGCGGGCTGAGCTCCGGGTCGGCGTACGGCGCGAGGTCGTTCAGCACGGACCGCAGCTTCTCCTCGAACGGCCGCGATGCGAGCACGGCCTCCTGCGCACGGCGCATCTTCGACGCCGCCACGAGTTGCATCGCCCGGGTCAGTTGCTGGATGTTCTTGATCGACCGGGCGCGCCGGCGCAGATCCCTCTCGCTCGGCATCAGGCCTTCGCCGCCTCCGCCTTGGGCGGCGCCTTTGCCGCGGGCGCTTTCGGCGCAGCGGCCTTCGGCACGGCGGCCTTCGGCGCATCGCCCTTCGGAGCGTCCGCCTTGGGCGCATCCCCCTTTGGCGCGTCCGCGTACGAGTTGGTCTTCTTGAACTCTTCGATCATCGTCCGCGTCTTGGCCTCGATGTCCTTGTCGAACTTCTTGTCCTTGGAGATCGTGTCCGCGAGCTCCCGGTACTGCGTCTCCATGAACCGGAACAGGTCGCGCTCGAAGTCCTTCACCTTCGCGGTCGGGATGTCGTCGAGGTAGCCGTTCGTCGCAGCGAAGATGATCACGACCTCTTTGACCAGGGAGAGCGGCTCGTACTGCGGCTGCTTCATGATCTCGACGGTCCGCTCGCCGCGGCGGAGCTGTTGCTGAGTGGCCTTGTCGAGGTCGGACCCGAACTGGGCGAACGCCGCGAGCTCGCGATACTGCGCGAGGTCCGCCTTGAGGCCCCTCACGACGGCTTTCATGGCCTTGGTCTGCGCGTCGCCGCCGACGCGGGACACCGAGAGGCCGCTGTTCATGGCCGGGCGGATGCCCTGGTTGAACAGGTCGGTCTCGAGGAAGATCTGGCCGTCAGTGATGGAGATGACGTTCGTCGGGATATACGCCGCGATGTCGTTCGCCTGCGTCTCGATGATCGGCAGCGCGGTGAGCGATCCGCCACCGTTCTCCTTGTTCAGGCGCGCAGCTCGCTCGAGGAGCCGGGAGTGGAGGTAGAAGACGTCGCCCGGATATGCCTCACGGCCGGGCGGGCGCCGCGTGAGCAGCGAGACCTGGCGGTACGCCCACGCGTGCTTGGAGAGGTCGTCGTACACCACGAGCGCGTCCTTCCCGGAATCGCGGAAGTACTCGCCCATCGAGCAGCCGGCGAACGGCGCCAGGTACTGCAGTGTCGCGGGGTCCGACGCGCCGGCGATCACGACGATCGTGTGCTCCATCGCGCCATGCTCCTCGAGCGTCGCGACGATCTTCGCGACGGACGACTCCTTCTGCCCGATGGCGACGTAGATGCAGATGAGGTCCTGACCCTTCTGGTTGATGATCGTGTCGATCGCGACGGCGGTCTTGCCGGTCTGGCGGTCGCCGATGATCAGCTCGCGCTGGCCGCGGCCGATCGGCGTGATCGAGTCGATGACCTTGATGCCGGTCTGCACCGGCGTGTCGACGTTCTGCCGCGTGATGACGCCGGGCGCTACCACGTCGACCGGGCGGAACTCCTTGCTCACGATGTCGCCCTTTCCGTCGAGCGCACGGCCGAGCGGATCGACCACCCGGCCCACGAGCTGCGGGCCGACGCCGGTCTGCACGATCCGGCCCGTTGTGCGGACCACCCCGCCTTCCTCGATACCGGTGTAGTCGCCGAGGATGATCGCGCTCACGGTGTCCTCTTCGAGGTTGAAGGCGAGCCCGAAGACCTCGTTGCCGAAGTCCAGGAGCTCGGAGGCCATGCACCCGGCGAGCCCGTGGATCCGCGCGATGCCGTCGCCGATCTCGACGACCGTGCCGACGTCCGCGGATTCGGCCTGGCCCTCGAACTCCTTGATCTGGGCCTTGATGATGTCGGTGATCTCTGATGCGGTCGATGCCATCTCTCTCTCCCCTTAGCTGCCGGACAGCTGCACGCGCAGCGCGCGTAGCTGCGCGCGCACGCTCGAATCGATTTGGTGATCACCGAGCTGGATGACGGCTCCGCCGATGAGCGATGGGTCCACGGCGAAGGTCGCCTTGAGCTTGTGGCCCGAGCTCTTCTCGAGCCGCTCCACGACCGCGACGCGCTGCTTCTCGTCGAGCGCGACGGCGGTCGTGAGCTTTGCGTCGACGATGCCCGCGCGGCGATCGACGAGGTCGCCGTACGCGCGCGCGATGTCCGGCAGGAGCGCGATGCGGTCGCGCTGCTCGAGCAGGAGCAGCACCGAGCGGATCGCCTTCGGCTGGCCCTTCGTCACCGCCTCGATAGCTGCCAGGCGTTGCTTCACCGGTACGCTCGGATCGCGGAGCGCGCGGATCGACTGCGGCGAGATGCCCGCAGCGAGGCTGTCGAGCGACGCCCGATATGCCTCGACGGCCTTCTCGGCCGTCGCGAGATCGAGGATCGCCTCGGCGTAGCGCCGCGGTGCGGATCCCGAAAGAGCCACTAGTTCTGCTTCCCGAGCTCGCTGCCGGCCTCGTCGAGCGATCGCTCGATGAGCGCGCGATGCGTGTTCGCATCGACCTCTTTGCCGAGAATCCGGCCGGCCGCGAGCACCGCCATCGAGGCGACCTCGCCCCGAAGCTGGGTGAGCGCCTGCTGGTGCAGCTGCTCGGCGTCGGTCCTCGCGCGCTCGCGCAGCCGATCCCCGTCGGCCTTTGCCTGCGCGCGGATCTCGGTCGCGGCGGCTTCCGCCGCCGCGGTCGTGCGCTCCGCGATGGCCGCGGCCTCACGACGGGCCTCGCCAAGCAGGCGCTCGACCTCGACCTGCATCTGCGCGCGCTCGCGCTTCGCGGCCTCCGCGTTCTCGAGCCCTTCGCGGATGCGCTCCGCGCGCGCCTGCAGCGTCTTCTGGATCGGACCCCAGAGGAATCGCTGGAGCAGAAAGAACAAGACAAGGAATTGGACGATCGCGACCAGCACCCAGTACGGCTGGACGGTCAATCCGCCCTCGGCGAGGATCCCTGACATCTAGACGATCTTCGTCCAGAGCAGGATGCCGAGCACGAATGAGAGGATGCCGAGCCCTTCGGCGAGCGCGGCGCCGAGGATCATGTTCGTACGGATCGCGCCCGCGGCGTCGGGGTTGCGACCGATCGCCTCAGACGACTTCGCGGTGAGCATGCCGATGCCGATGCCCGGACCGATGACCCCGAGGCCGACGGCGAGGCCGGCGGCAAGACCTTGGAAATCCATGCGTGCGTCCCCCTGTTGTTATTTACGCGGCGACGGGTTCGGGATGCTGTTCTTCGTTGGCGACACGATCGGTGTCGCTGTGACTCCCCTCCTCGTGAGATTCGTCGTGCGACTCGATCGCGAGCACGAAGTACATGAGAACGAGCAGCGCGAACACGAGCCCCTGCACGAGACCGATGAACACCTCGAGACCGACGAACGGGATCGCGAGCCCCGGCACGAGCAGGAGCGCGCTCATGACAGTGAGCATGATCTCGCCGCCGAAGACGTTGCCCCAGAGCCGGAGCGTCAGCGTGAGCATCCGGAAGATCTCGCTGAAGAACTCGATAAGTCCGACGAGGATGAAGATGGCGCCGATGAACGGGCCGTCCTTGAAGCCGCTGAAGTTGAACCACCGCTTCACGTACGAGAAGCCGAG
>DASUSA010000014.1:0-4242 GCA_036375335.1 Candidatus Limnocylindria bacterium | reverse complement strand
GCCGATCCGTCGCGCAAGCTCGTGTGCCGTGGCCGCTGAGTCGTTCACGCCAGCGAGCAGCACGTACTCGAAGGTGACCCGGCGCCGGGTGCGCGCGACGTAGCGCGCAGACGCCGCCAGCACCTCGTCGATCCCCCACTTTCTGTTGATCGGCATGATCGCGCCGCGCGTCGCGTCGTCCGCTGCGTGCAGCGACACGGCGAGGTTGATCGGCAGCCCTTCCTCGGCGAGCGCGTCGATCTTCGGCACCACTCCGCAGGTCGAGATCGTGAGCCGGCGCGGGCTGATGCCGAACCGGTCCGCACCGACGAGCTCGCGCGCCGACGCGATCGTCGCGTCGTAGTTGTTGAACGGCTCGCCCATCCCCATGTACACGACGTGCGAGACGCGCTCGCCGCGCAGCGCGAGCTCCCGCTGCCAGTGCCGGACCTGATCGACGATCTCGCCGGGGCTGAGGTTCCGGAGGAGGCCCATCTCGCCGGTGGCGCAGAACGCGCAGGCCATCGGGCACCCGGCCTGCGTCGACACGCACGCGGAGTTGCGCGCGCCGTGATGCGGCATGAGCACGGTCTCGATCCGGTGCCCGTCGTGCAGCTGCAACAGCACCTTGCGCGTCTCGCCGTCCGCGCTCGACTGCTCGAAGACCGGCTCGACGCTCGACCAGCGGAACGCCGTCGCGAGCGCATCGCGGAGCGTCTTGGGCAGATCGGTGAGGTCGGTCCAGTCGGCCGCGGCCGTGTGGGTGGCGTGACGGCGGATCTGCTTCAGCCGATACGCAGGCTCCTGATGCGCGGCGAGCCACCCGCCCAGCTCGGCGTCGGTGGCATCGCTGATCGCGGCGCGCGCCTCGTTCATGGATCGAGGGTACCGGGCTACGACGGCAGCCGAGCCTCCGGGCCCAGATCGCGCAGACCGCGGGCCCACTCGGCGCCGCTCATCGCGCGTTTGCCGGCCGGCTTCAGCTCGTCGAGCCGCAGCCACCCGGCCCCGGCCGCGACATGTGGCACGCCGTCGCGAAGCTCGAGCGTACCGTGGTGCACCCCGCGTCCGCCGGACACCGACGCGCGCAACACGCCGAGCCGTTGTCCGTTGAAGGTCGTCCAAGCGCCGGGGTCGGGGTTCATCGCGTGGATTCGACGGCCGAGCGCCTCGGCGGTCTCGGTGAACCGCAGCTCGCCGTCGGCGGTCGTCAGCTTTGGCGCCCAGGTCGCTCGCGACTCGTCTTGCTGGACCGGCTGGGTGCTCAGGGCAAGGTACGCCGGCAGCTCGCGCTCGAGCAGCGCGCCGCCGAGCCGGGCGAGCCGCTCGGTGAGCTCGCCCGCCGTCTCGCGCGGGCCGATCGGCGTCGTCGCAGCGGCGATGAGCGGCCCGCGGTCGAGACTCGCGGTCCCCTGCATGAGCGTCACGCCGGTGTCGCGGTCGCCAGCCAGGATCGCGTGCGCGATCGGCGCCGCGCCGCGCCAGCGCGGCAGCAGCGATGCGTGCACGTTCACCGCGCGTCCGTCGACACCGTCGATGAGCCGGCGCGGGATGAGGTTCCCGTACGCCGCCCACACCAGCGCGTCAGCACGGAACCCGGCGATGGGCGGCACCGCGTCGCCGTTGAACAGCACGGGCTGGAGGACGGTGAGCCCGAGCTCGCTGGCCCGGCGTTTCACCGGCGAGGGCTCGACCCGCCCACGGTCGCCAGGACGGTCCGGCTGGGTAACCACGCCCACCAGATCGATGTCGTCGCGGGCCGCGAGCGCGGCGAGCGCGTCGAGAGACGGCACCGCGAACGCGGGCGTACCGAGGAAGATGATCCGCGGCTTCAGCGCGAAGTCGCCTTCTCCATTTCCTCTCGGGTGTGGCCGGACGTCGAGATGTGCGGCTCCCCTGGTTCGTCGGGCTCGACCGGGAAGAGATCCTTGCGCGTGCGCAAGCGGTCGACATACAGGATCCCGTTGGTGTGATCGGTCTCGTGCAGCATGCATTGCGCGCCGAGGCCCTCGCCCTCGATCGTGAACTTCTTTCCGGCGATGTCGACCGCGGTCACGCGTGCGAGCAGCGGCCGCTCGAGCATCCCGTAGAGGCCGCGCACCGAGAGGCAGCCCTCGCTCATCTCGTCCACGTCTGCGCTCTCGAACTCGACCTCCGGATTGACCGCGACGATGCCGACGTCGTCGACGTCGATCACCACGATGCGCAGCGGCACGCCGATCTGTTGCGCCGCGATCCCGATGCCGTGCGCCTGGACCATCGACGCGAACATCCGCTGGACCAGCGGCTCGAGCTCCCTCTTGTCGGCGCGCGGCTTCTTCGCCGGCGCGTGCAGGACCGGATCCCCGACCTGGCGGACGTCCACGGCGTGCGCCGTCATGAACTCCGGCCTCGACCAGCGCTCGCGCCTGCCGCGGTCGATGAGCCACGGGGAACCTTTGATGACCCGGATCCGCGGCTCGTGCGGCTGGGAATCGAGCTCGTCCGCCGGCTCGGCCTCGTGCTCGGGGTGCTCACTCTCCATCGTCGCCACGCTACCCGAGCAGGGTCATGGGGTCCACGTCCACGGTCCACTCCGCTCCGACATCGACGCGATCGAGCACCGCGGTGGGCCGGTCGCCGCGCAGCACGAGCTGCGCGCGATAGCTGCCGGCGCGTTTGGCCGCGAACGCGGGCGCCGGCCCGAGCACCTCGGCATCGCCGTTCGCCGCGGCGCGCAGCTTCGCGGCGAGCTCCGACGCCCGCCGCTCGACGGTCGCCTCCTTCGCGGCGGACGTTTGCAGCAGGACGAGACGGCCGAACGGCGGGTACCCGAAGTGCCGGCGGGCTCGAAGCTCGTGGTCGGCGAAGGTCGTGTAGTCGTGGGCCGCGGCAGCGACGATCGCGTAGTGCTCGGGGAGATACGTCTGGAGGATGCCCTCGCCCCCCACTTCGCCCCGACCCGAACGGCCGAGGACCTGCGTCAGCAGCTCGAACGTGCGCTCGGCCGCGGTGAAGTCGGGCAGGTTGAGCTGCGTGTCCGCGTTCACGACGCCGACGAGCGAGACCCCGGGGAGATCGAAACCCTTCGCGACCATCTGCGTGCCGACGATCACCTGGGCCTGGCCGCTCCGCATGCGCTCGTACATCGCGGCGTGGGCGCCCTTCGCCTTCACCGCATCGCGATCGAGCCGCGCGAGCCGCGCCTTGGGGACGGCGGCGCGTACGTCCTCCTCGACCCGCTGCGTGCCGACGCCGAGGTGCCGGATCCGAGCCGAACCGCAGCGCGGGCAGATCGCCGGCGCGCGTGGCTCCTCGCGGCCGCAGCGATGACACACGAGCCGGCCGTCGGCGTGGAGCGCGAACGGGATCTCGCACGCCGGGCACGGCACGACGTACCCGCAGTCGCGACAGAGCACGACCGTGGCGAAGCCGCGGCGGTTCAGGTAGAGGATCGCCTGCTCGCCCTTCGCGACGGTCCGCACGAGGGCCGTCCGCAGTGCGGAGGAGAGGGTCGAGCGGTTGTTGGCCTTCAGCTCGAGCCGCAGGTCCACGACCGTCGTCCTCGGAAGCGGCAGGTCCAGGACGCGCTCGGGTAGCGGCAGCAGGGTGATGTCGCCGGCTCTCGCGGCCGCGTACGTCACGACGCGCGGGGTCGCGCTGCCGAGAACGACCGCAGCCCCGGAAAGGCGCCCGAGCTCGAGGGCGGTGTCCACGGCGTGGTACCGCGGGGCGCTCTCCTGTTTATAGGAGGGCTCCTGCTCCTCGTCGACGACGACGAGGCCGAGATCGCTGATCGGCGCAAACAGCGCCGATCGCGAGCCCACGACGACGTCCGCGACGCCGTCGAGGATCCGGCGCCACTCGTCGTAGCGCTCGCCCGCCGAGAGCGCGCTGTGCAGCAGCGCGACGCGCTCGCCGAACCGCGCGACGAATCGCGCCACCACCTGCGCGGTGAGCGCGATCTCGGGCACGAGGACGATCGCACCCTGGCCCCGAGCGAGCGCCTCGGCGGTGAGCCGCAGGTACACCTCGGTCTTGCCGCTCCCGGTGACGCCGTGCAGCAGGAAGCCGCGTCCGGTCCCGAGCGCGCCGATGACCGTCGCGATGGCGGCCGCCTGCGGCGCCGTCGCGGGCATGTCCCGAGAGAGATCCGCCTCGCTCAATCGGAACTCGACCGGTACGCGCCGAACGCCGCGCGTTCCTTTGAGCGCGAGTCCGCGCGCGGCCAGGCTCGTCGCCGCGGCGGGCGTGCCGCCCGCGTCCGCGAGATCGGCCGACGTG
>DASUSA010000013.1:0-4955 GCA_036375335.1 Candidatus Limnocylindria bacterium | reverse complement strand
ACGGGACGGCCCCATTCGCGGTCGTGGTAGGCGCGCATCGCCGGGCTCGCCTCCGCCCACGGGCACCGCTCGGTCATGCCCCGACGATACTGGCGCGCGCTCTGCAACGGTGCGACGAAAACCTTGACGGAGGCCAAACATGCCGCCACGCGGAGTGAAGAGCAAGAAGCGCACGCGTCAGTACGAGCACATCAAGTCAAGCGAGAAGAAGGCCGGCCGCAGCGAGCAGACCGCCGAGCGCATCGCGGCCGCGACGACCAACAAGACCCGCGCGGAGCAGGGCGAGACGAAAAAGAACCGCTAGGGCGCGACGACGACGGTCGTCGTGAACAGCAGGGCGAGCATGATGCAGGCCTGGCCGCTCGGGCAGATGACGGTGCCGGTGGCGCTGATCGTCGAGGTGCCCGGCGCCGCCGCGGACCAGATGGCCTGGGTGCCTCGGACGAGCATGTAGTTCTGCACCCCATGGACAAGGACCACCCCGTCCGGCGGATCGACTCGCCACTCGTACTCGGTGCCGAGCGCCACCTGGATCGTGTCGCCGACGCGCGCGTAGATGGTGCCGCGATCGTTGGCCCGAGTGACCAGCACCGCACCGGCGATCGGGGGAAGCGGTGTCGGCGATGCCGAAGGCGGCTGGGGCGCGCCCGCGCCGCCGCAGGACGCCGCCACCAGGAGCACCAGCCCAAGCCCGATGAGCCTCACGTCATCCCAACGCTGGCGGGCGCGATCCGGTTCCCTAGCCGGAGGTCACGTCGCGCCCGCGGAACCGCCACAGCGCCAGCCCGACGAACAGGACGGTGTAGGCGAGGAGCACGATCGCCGCGTGCGTGGCGTCCGGTAGCGGCGCGCCCTGCGCGCCTGCGCCCGGCGTGTCGGCCGGCAGGTCGTAGAGGCTGTTGAGGGCGGTCGCGTTCCGCGATAGGCCGAAGTCCGCGATCGGCGCCAGATCCTTGTTGAACGCGACGAGGAGCGACATGACGATCCCCTCGGCGAAGTAGGCGATCAGACCGATGGCGATTCCGGCGCTGCCCGACTTCGCCCACACCGCGATGAACGCCGCGAGGGCGATGTACGGCAGGAACGTGAATGTCGTCGTGGCGACCGCCTCGGCCGCGCGAAGGCCGAAGTTCTCCGGGAGTGAGGCGTCGAGCGAGGCCAGCCGACCGACGATCTCGCTCGACGCGAACGCCGCGATCGCGCCGAAGGCGGTGAGCACGAGCGCGTACAGCGCGATGGCTATGTACTTCGCGCCAAGGAATCGCTCACGGCCCGCTCCGAGCGCGAGGATGACCCGCAGCGTGCCCCAGTTGAATTCGCTGCCGAACACGCTCGCGGTGAGCACGATGAGCACCACCGCGCCCACGCCGCCGACGATCCCGAGCCCGAACTGCATCATCGCCGCCGGGCGCAGCTGCAGCAACTGCTGACGGAGCTGGCTCTCGGTCTGCTGCGGTCCGCCGCTCGCGGTCCCGTTCTGCAGGGCGGCGATCTGAGCCTGGGTCGTGCCGTACAGGAGGAAGTACAGCGCGACGGTCAGGGCGATGACGAGCAGCAGGATCGCCCAGGGCATCCACCGGCGCCGAAGGCGGAAGAGCTCGCTACGGAGCAGGGGGAGCACCGGCGCCTCCCTCATCGGTGATGTCGAGGAACACGTCCTCCAGCGAGCTCTTGTGTGGAACGATCGCGCTTGCGTAGATCCCCGCTGCCGCGAGGGCGCGGTTCGCGTCGGCGCCCCGCGCGGGCTCGGCGGTCAGCTTCAGTCCGTGCTCGGTCTCCTCGATGTCCGTGATACCCGGTAGGCCGCGCAGCGCCGCGGCCGCGCGCGCAGGATCGGTGACCGCGATCTCGATGGTGCCCGCGCCCGCGGTGACCTCGGCGATCGTGCCGCTCGCGATGAGCTTGCCCTTGTTGATCACGAGCACGCGATCGCAGATCTGCTCCACCTCATAGAGGAGGTGGCTCGCGAGCAGCACGCCGTGCTCCTCCTTCGCGAGCTCGCGTACGAGCTCGCGGATCTCCCGTTGGCCCGCGGGATCGAGGCCGTTGGCCGGCTCATCGAGGATGACGAGCGGCGGATCGCTCAGGAGCGTCGACGCGATCCCGAGACGCTGCTTCATCCCCAGCGAGTAGGTCCGGTACTTCGACCGCGCGCGAGCGGTGAGCCCGACGCGCTCGAGGAGCGGATCGATCCGCGCATGTGCGCCACCGCCGCGGATGAGCGCGAGGGCGGTCAGGTTGTCGCGCCCCGAGAGGTACGGATAGAACGCCGGCGTCTCGACGATCGCGCCCGACCCCGCGAGCGCGTTCTCACGATCGTGCCACACGTCACGACCCATGACCTCGGCTGTCCCAGCCGTCGGCCGTACGAGGCCGAGGATCATCCCGATCGTCGTGCTCTTGCCCGCGCCATTCGGGCCGAGGAGCCCGACGACCTCACCACGCTTCACCTCGAGGTCGAGGTGGTCGACGGCGGTGAGGGCGCCGAAGCGCTTCACCAACCCGCGGGTGCGCAGCACGACATCGGCGGACACCACAAGACACTACGTCGCGAGATCGTCAGCCATTACGCATGGCACGCGCGACGGGCTCCTAGGGCTTCGTCCAGCCCGGCGGCATCCAGATCGGGCCGTCCAGCGTGGGGTAGTACACCTGCCAGCCGTAGAAGCCGCGATACGCGAGCGGGTCGGCGTGCATCGCCTCGCCGTAGCCCTTCACCGCGTTCACGTAGAACGACGAGTGGTTGTAGGCGTAGATCGCCTTGTCCATGTCGCCCGGCGCGCCCGCGGCCTTCAGGTAGCGGGCCGCGGCGAGGATCGAATCGTGGTAGCTGTTCACGTCACCGCCGGCGCCATACGCGGCCCAGGTCGACGGAATGAACTGCATCGGGCCCTGCGCACCCGCGGATGAGTCGCCGCGGATCCGGCCCATACGCGTCTCGATGAGATTGATCGACGCGAGGAAGTACCACGGCACGCCGAATGTCGTCTCGGCCTCCTTGTAATAGGACATCAACTCCTGGATCGGCGGGGGTTGGACGATGTGCCAATCGGGCAGGTTCTTCGGGATCGGACCGGCGTGCAGCTGTCGGAGCTGCTTGCCCGCCTCGATGGCGGCGGTGATCGTCGCTTTCGGCGTCGGTGGCAGCGCGGCGAGGACCTGATCGGTCCATTCCGGGTAGTCGGCCAGCCGAGAGATGTCGAGCTGCTCCGCGTGGCCGGCCCACGCGAGCTGGTCAGCGGTCGCCGTCGAGTCGTGGATGAGGGCTTCCACCATCACGAGCTGGGTGGCAACCCCTGCCGCGTCGTTGGCGATCACCGGCGCCGCGGTCCAGTTCGGCGTCGGCGCCGCGCTAGCGGTCGGAGCCGGAGTTGATGACGGCGCGACCGTCGGTTCAGGCGTGTAGTGGATCGTCGCCGTCGGCGTCGCGTCGCGCGCGACATTCCCCGCCGAGCAAGCGGCCACGATCGCGGACAACAGGACGATCGAAAGAACGCGCATCACCACCGGCACCTCGTCTAACGCACGACCCTCGCCGGACGCAACGCCTCAGTCACTCATCCCCTGGTCGCTCGACCACCGAACGAGCCTAGTCTCGGGCGATGCGCATGCGGACCGCGGCGGTGGCGTTCAGCGGCTTCGTCGTACTCGGTCTGCCCACCGGGATGCTGGGGATCGCGTGGCCATCGATCCGCGCGGCGCTCGATGCGCCGCTCGCAGGGCTTGGGGTCCTGCTCGCCGCGATGACGGTGACCCAATTCGGATCGAGCGGGCTCTCCGGCGCGGTGCGCGAGCGGTTCGGCACGACCGCGCTGCTCATCGTGCCGACCGCGCTCGCGGCCGGCGGCCTGGCACTCTTCGCGGTCGCCGACAGCTGGACCGGGATCATCGCCGCGGCCGCGATTTTGGGCGCGGGGCTCGGGCTGCTCGACGCCGCGGTGAACATGGAGGCCGCGCTCAAGCGCGGCGTGCGCTTCATGGGCGCGTTGCACGCGTCGTGGGCCCTCGGCGCGACGCTCGGACCGGTCCTGATCGGCGCGGTCCTCGTGGCGACCGGCTCGTGGCGGCTCGGATACGCCGTCGCGTCGCTTGCGTTCATCGCGCTCGCGATCGCGACGTATCTGGCGCGCATCGACATCGGTATCGTGCCGGAGCGCGAGGACGCGCCGGCGACGAGTGCGCGGCCGCGCCGCACGATCGTCACAGGCATGGCACTCCTGTTCGTGTACGTCGGGATCGAGCTCGGCGCCGGGCAGTGGAGCTTCACCCGGCTGACCGCCGACCGCGCGCTCACCGACGAGATCGCCGGCCTGGCGGTGTTCCTCTACTGGTCCGCGCTCACCGCGGGCCGCATCGCGCTCGCGCTGTTCGGCGATCGAATTGGCTCCACGCGATTGTTCGACCTCAGTGTCGGCGGCGCGCTCGTGAGCGCCGTCGCGTTCTGGCTGCTGCCGCCGCCGATCGCCGCGCTCATTGCTCTGCCGGGCATCGGCGTGTCCCTATCGGTATTCGTGCCGCTACTCCTCTATCTCACACCGCGCCGGGTGGGCCGCGCGGCCGCCCCGCGGGCGATCGGTTACCAGGTGGCGGCGGGAATGATCGGCGGCGCGGTGCTGCCGGCCGGGATCGGCGTCGTGATGCAGTCGAGCGGCGTGTCGACGCTCGGGCTCTGCCTCTCAGCGCTCGCGCTCACGCTCGGTGGACTGCACCTGGCCGCGCGGCGAGCGGCCTGACCGATGTCGGGCGAGACCGGCCAGAACCACGCGCGGGCGGTCGAGCATCATGACCCAGGGGAGCGCACGGCCGATCCGGAACCGGGCGACTTCATCCTGACGCACGGCGCCGAGCTGTTCAGCGAGCTCATCCGGTTCGGGCAGCAACTCCGATTTCGTGGCGCGGACCGTCCGTACACCTACTGGAATCACGCGGCACTCGTCGTCACAAGCGGCGGCGCG
>DASUSA010000012.1:0-12993 GCA_036375335.1 Candidatus Limnocylindria bacterium | reverse complement strand
GCGATGTCACCGGGCTGCACGACCGCCGCCGTCGTCGTTGCGAGACGGTCCTGCCACAGCCAGTTCGCCGCCATCCCAAGCGCGTACGGCGAGCGATCGTCGCCGTTCAGGCCGAGGTTCGCCTGCTGGCCCCACACCCCGCGCACCCATGGCTGGGTCCCGGAGTTCGAGAATCGGATCCAGAAGTCCGCGACCTGGCCGGGCGTCATCACCAGATACGGCGACTGGGCCTGCCACATCGAGTGCCATCCCGGCACGAGCGGCTGGCCGGCGGCGGCCGGGGTCACGCGGCCGGAGTTCGGGTCGATCATCAGCCCGGATCCGTCGACGGCCTGGAACGCGCCGGCCGGGATGGTCTTCAGTTCGCTGAGCAGCTGATCGGACCAGTTGGGCGAGGTCTCTCCCTGGAAGAAGAAGTTCGACCCGTTGTCCGCGAGGATCAGGCCATAGCGCTGCATCGCCCGCAGAACGACCAGGGTCTGCGGCGAGTAGCCGGCGAGCGAGAAGTCGGACCGCAGGCGGAACCGCGCGCCCATCGGCGGCAGTGAGGGGTCGTTGGCGGTGCCGGCCTGATGCCGCGCGGGCCAGACGAACCGCGTGTCGGTGCGCTGGGCCGTGAACCGGATGGCATGATCCACGAGCCCGCGCGCGACCTCGTCGTACCGCAGCACGCCTGGCCAGATCGGCAGGCCCGCGGCATCCGCGCTCGTCCACCCGAGCGGCCGCAGGTCGTGCTTCTTGAGGTCGAACACCGCACCGGACCCCGCGGTCGGCTGGCCGCCGTTCCACGACGCGTCGAACATCTCGTACAGCACGCAGGTGTCCCGGTTGAGCATCAGGGCGTGCGCATCGCTCGCAGGCTCGATCGCCGTCGCCGCGGTGAACGGGTACGCGACCTGATCGCTCTCGTCGGCGTAGCCGAAGGTCACCCGGGTCGTGGGCGTCATGTTGTCGACGACATTCAGCTGGTAGCCGTATGGGTAGGCGCCGAAGTCGGGATGGAGCAGGCGCGCCGGGCCGCCCATGTTCGCGATCCAGGTGTCGCTCTGCGGCAAGACCGGCAGCCCCTGCACGAGCGAGTGCCACACGTCGTCAGACGGATAGATCGGGCAGTTCGGCGCTTCGGGCATGGATGACGCCGCGGCCGGGTGCGCCGGCGCGAGGAGCACGAGGACCGTCAGGATCGCGAAGGCGCGGTTCATCTCATACCTAACGGCGACGGCGGGCCGACGCGCGCGGGCGGCCGAGGTACTTCGGTACCTCAGCCGCATTGATTACGCCGCGCGGGCTCTCTTTCGGGCGCGACTGCGTCCGCCGACGGCTACATCGAGGCGCTTCTCGAGCTTGGTGAGCTCATCATCGAGTTGCTTCGCGAGCTCGACCGACTGCCGTGTCGGTACGGTGTCGGCGGATCCGACCGCTCCGATGAGCGCGCCGATCCGGTGATTGAGCCGAACGCCGAAGTTGAGCGTGTCCTGGCGGCTCTTCGCCTTCGGCTGCATGAGTTGCGCCTCGATCGCATCGAGCGCGCGCTTCGTCGCCGCGCTCGTGCGGGGATCCTTCCGGGCCTCGCGCAGCCGGTTCACGGCCTTGTGGTCCCGGTCAAGGAGATCGCGCAGCTTCGTGCGCAGCGCGAACTGCGCATCGAGGTCGCTCTGGGTCGATCTGATCCGCGGGTCGGTGCGGATCTCGAAGCGGGCCTCGCTCCGCTCGCCATCCGCGACCAGGCGCACCGAGTACGACCCCGGTGCCGCGACGGCACCCTTCAGCGCGCCCTCGAGCTGGTCCATGACCTGCGGCTCGTCCTCGATCTTTGCCGCGTCGGGGTAGCGCATGTCCCAGACGAACCGGTTCATGCCACTCTCGATCGGCACGCGCGGCTCCTTGTCCTTCGGGTCCGCGTCGGCGGGCCGCTTCGTGTACGCGCGGATCGTGCGACCGCGTGAGTCGAGGAACGTCAGGGTGATGTCCTTGGGCGTGCCACGCAGGAAGTAGGTCACGATCACGCCGTCCGGTGGATTCTTGCCGGCGTCGAGATTCGTCTCGACCTTGTCTCCGTTCGGCCGCTCCTCGACGATCGAGGTGAAGATGCTGCCGCCCGGGTGGCGGTAGTTCTTCATCGGCGCAGGCTCGCTCTTGGACGAGAAGCCGCCGTAGGTCTTGTAGCGGATGGTCGGCCGCGGGGTGAACAGCCGGCTCTTCCCGGTCGCGCGCTTGCGGGCGAGCTCGCGCACCGGCGAGAGGTCGTCGAAGACCCAGAACGAGCGGCCGTGCGTCGCGAGGGCGAGGTCCCCGTCCTTGACGATGAGATCGTGGAGCGGGACCACCGGCAGGTACTTGCCCTGCCAGCGCTGCCAGCGGGCGCCGCCGTCGAGCGACACGTACAGCCCGACCTCCGTCCCGGCGTAGAGCAGGCCGCGGACCTCGGGATCCTCGCGGATCGCGCGGGTGAAGGAATCGGCCGGGATTCCCGCGGTGATCTTGGACCAGGTCCGGCCGTAGTTCTCGGTCTTGTAGAGGTACGGCCGGAAGTCGTCGTGCTTGTAGCGGTTGGCCGCGACATAAGCGGTGCCGCCGTCGTGCTGTCCAGGCTCGATGATGCTGATGAGCGTCTGCGCCGAGATGAGCCGCGGCGTCACGTTCGTCCACTTCTTCCCGTTGTCGCGCGACACGTGGATCAGCCCGTCGTCGCTGCCGGCCCAGAGCACCCCGGGCTCGATCGGCGATTCGGCGAGGGCGAAGATCGTCGCGTGGTACTCGGCGCCGGTCTGGTCGAGGGTGATCGGGCCGCCGGAGTCACCGGTGGTCTTCGGGTCGTTCCGCGTGAGATCGGGGCTCACGCGATCCCAGGTCGTTCCCTCGTCCAGGCTGCGATGCACGTACTGCGAGCTCGTGTAGAGCACGTTTGGGTCGTGCGGCGAGAGGAAGACCGGTGCGGTCCAGTTGAAGCGGTACTTGATGTCCTTCGCCGCGATGCCCGACGAGGCCTCCGGCCATACGTTGATGGTGCGCACCTGACCGCTGCGACGGTCGTATCGGGTGAGCAGGCCGGCGTGGTCCGCGGCGAAGACGATGTCCGGGTCGTCCGCGCGGACGGCGATGTGGCCGGCCTCGCCGCCGCCAACCTCGTAGCAGTCCTGCCACAGGATCCCGCTGAGCGCCGAGCGGGTCGGCGATGAGATCGACGAGTTGTCCTGTTGCGCCGCGTACAGCCGGTACGGCGTCTGGGTGTCCGCGGTGATGTGGTAGTACTCGGCCGTCGGTTGGTTGTAGAGCGACGACCACGACGAGCCGCCGTTGAATGAGACCACCGCGCCGCCGTCGTTGCCCTCGATCATCCGCAGCGGATCAGCCGGGTCGATCCACATGTCGTGGTTGTCGCCATGCGGGATGGTCTGCCGCGCGAACGTCTTCCCCGCGTCGCTCGAGCGCCACGCATCGACGTTCAGGACCCACACCGTCTCGGCATCCATCGGGTCCACGAACAGATGCGTGTAGTACCAGGCCCGCTGCCGCAGCTCGCGGTCCTCCGACCCGGCTGACCAGGTCAGGCCGCCATCTTCCGACCGGAAGATGCCGCCGTCCCTCGCCTCGATCAGCGCGTAGACGCGCTCGGGACGCGCCGGCGCCACCGCGACCGAGATCTTCCCGAGCACGCCCTTGGGCAGCCCGCGATTGCGCGAGATCTCGGTCCAGGTGTCGCCGCCGTCCGTCGACTTGAACAGGCCGCTGCCATCGCCGCCGCTGATCAGCTGATGCGGCCGGCGGATCGCCTCCCAGAGCGCCGCGTAGATGATCCGCGGGTTGGTCGGATCGATGCTGATGTCGATGCCGCCGGCCTTCGGGCCGCGCGAGAGCACCTTGCGCCAGGTCTTGCCGCCGTCGCGCGTGCGGAAGATGCCGCGCTCGGGGTTGGGGCCGTGCGCGTGACCGAGCGCCGCGACGTACGCGATGTCGGGGTCCTGCGGATGCACGCGGACCTTGCCGATGTTGCGAGTGTTCTCGAGCCCAAGGTGCGACCACGTCTTGCCGCCATCGGTCGACCGGTACACGCCGTCGCCGTGGGAGACGTTCCCGCGGATGCAGGCCTCCCCCATCCCCGCGTAGACGACGTTCGGATCGGATGCCGCGACCGCGATCGCGCCCACCGAGGCGCGCTTGAAGAAGCCGTCGCTGACGTTCCGCCAGTAGAGGCCGCCATCGGTGGTCTTCCACACGCCGCCGCCGCACGAGCCGAAGTAGAAGGTATTGCGCTCGCGCGGATCGCCGGCCACCGCCTCGACCCGACCGCCGCGGAACGGCCCAAGCTGCCGCCACTCCAGTCCATCGAGCGAGACCCCGGTGTTCGCGGCAGTGCGTGACGGCATGGTCGTTCCTCCCCTGGTTAGCGCTAGGCTCGGGTTGACCATATAGAAATCTCGACGCGGTCGTTGCTAAGGAGCAATCAGATGGAGTGGTTCGAGGAGCTCACGGGAATCTCGCCGGACAACGGCAACGGCACGTTCGAAGCGATGTTGGCCGCGGCCGTGGGCATCGCGATCATCGTGATCGCCGCGTACGTGATCAGGTACCGCCGGGCGAAGACTGCCCGCTAGCGCCTGACGCCGATCATGCGCTGAAACGCCAGCGCGGCGGTCAGCAGCATCAAGGAGAGCGCGGTCACGTACGGCCACGCGCGGTCCAGCCAGATCGCGTTGACCGTGAACAGCGCCGTCGCGATCCAAGCAATCAATGTCGACGTCAGATTCGCCGGACTCGTGAAGGCCCCGATGCGCAGCCAGTGGCGCTGCAGCTGGACGATCGATACCCACATCCAGACCGCCGCTGATGCGCTGGCCGCGCCGATGGCGGCCCGGTCGTCCTGCAGGCCCGCGACGAAGACCAGCGGCAGCAGCGCCATGAACATCACCGCCAGCCCGTTCCGCACGAGGATGCGCAACCGAAAGCTCTGAACGTCGGTCCAGGACGCCTCCTGGCCGAAGGCCGCGACGACGCCGGCGAACCCGGTCAGCGTCACGCCGAGTGTCGCGATACCGAGGAGCAGGACTTCGCTGGGCACAGCGGCATCGTATTCAGGCCTGGCCGCGGGCCTTGACGACCGAACGGGTGTTCCATATCGTCCATCCCGGTGAGAACGGACGTTCGCTTTCCGGCGCGGACGAGTCTCGCCCAGATCCTCGACGTCTTCGAGCGCGACCCCGAATTCCTCGAGCAGGTCACGCACTGGGAACGACTTTCGGCGAAGGCGCCGCGCTATGCCGCGTTCCCCGATTGGCTCGACCCGCGCATCGCGCGCTCCCTTCGCGCGCGAGGGGTCGAGGCCCTCTACTCGCATCAGGCCGCGGCGCTCGAGGTCGCACATCAGAAGAAGCACGTGGTCGTGGTCACGCCGACCGCCTCGGGCAAGACCCTCTGCTACGACCTTCCGGTCCTCGACGCGATCGCGAAGGACCCCACGGCGCGCGCGTTGTATCTGTTCCCGACGAAGGCCCTCGCGCAGGATCAGCTCGCGGAGCTCGAGCGCCTCTCGACCGAGATGGAGATCGAGCTCAAGACATTCACCTACGACGGCGACACGCCCCCGCAGGCCCGCGCGGCGATCCGGTCCGCCGGCCACGTCGTCATCACGAACCCCGACATGCTGCACACCGGGATCCTCCCCCACCACACGAAGTGGGTGAAGCTGTTCGAGAACCTCCAGTACGTCGTGCTCGACGAGCTGCACACGTATCGCGGCGTCTTCGGCAGCAACGTCGCCAACGTCCTGCGCCGGCTGCGCCGGATCTGCGCGTTCTACGGCTCGCACCCGACGTTCATCCTCACCTCGGCGACGATCGCGAATCCCGAGGAGCTCGCCCGGCGCCATGTCGAGGACGACGTCGTCGTCATCGACGAGTCCGGTGCGCCACGCGGCGAGAAGGTGGTCGCGTTCATCCAACCGGCGTTGGTGAACGCGGGTCTCGGCATCCGTCGCAGCGCGCTCTTGGTCGGCCGCGACATCGCGGCCACGCTGCTGGCTTCAGGGATCCAGACGATCGCGTTCACGAAGTCCCGCGTGCAGACCGAGCTCCTGCTGACGTATCTGCGGGCGCGGTTCCCCCAGCCGCAGTGGCCGCCCGAGCTCATCCGGGGGTATCGCGGCGGCTATCTCCCGTCGGAGCGACGGGCCATCGAGCGCGGGCTCCGCGACGGCTCGGTGCGCGGCGTCGTTTCGACGAACGCGCTCGAGCTCGGCATCGATATCGGCGCCCTACAAGCGGCGGTGCTGGTGGGCTATCCCGGCACGGTCGCATCGACTTGGCAGCAGATCGGCCGTGCCGGGCGCCGCGAGGATCTGTCCGTCGCGTTCGTCGTCGCGACGAGCTCGCCAACCGATCAGTACATCGTGCAGCACCCCGAGTTCGTCCTCGGCCGCTCGCCCGAGGCCGGGCTCGTGAACCCGGACAACCTCCACGTGCTGGTCGAGCACCTCAAATGCGCGGCGTTCGAGCTGCCGTTCGACCGCGCCGAGCGCTTCGGGACCGAGGACACCCTCGGGATGCTGAGCTACCTCGACGAGCACGGGATCCTGCACGAGTCGGAGGGTCGCTATCACTGGTCCGATCAGGCTTTCCCGGCGGAGGCGATGTCGCTCCGGACCGCGAGCAACGACAACGTCGTGATCATCGATACGACCGGCGGCCGTACCCATGTGATCGGTGAAGTCGACCGCTTCGCTGCGCCGGTCCTGGTGCACGAGCAGGCCATCTACCTCCACGAGTCGAAGCAGTTCCAGGTCGAGAAGCTCGACTGGGAGAATGCGAAGGCCTACGTCCGCGACGTGAAGGTCGACTACTACACCGAGGCCGGGCTGGCGGTGCGGATCCGCGTGCTCGCCGAGTTCGCGAGCTCGACCGAGAAGGCAACGCGCGCGCACGGCGAGGTCCTCGTGTCCGCCCTCGCGACGATCTACAAGAAGCTCACCCTCTATACCCACGAGAACGTCGGCTGGGGAAAGATCCATCTCCCCGAGCAGGAGCTCCAGACCACGTCGTTCTGGCTTGCGCTCCCTGAGGCGGTCACGCGCGGCTGGCCGAAGGAGCAGGTCGAGGTCGCGCTCGCCGGACTCGGCAACCTGCTGCACGCCCTCGCGCCGCTCTTCCTCATGTGCGATCCGCACGACCTCGGGCTGGCGGTCGAGGTGCGGTCCCCGCATACGTCGCGGCCCACGATCTACCTGTTCGACATGACCCCCGGTGGGGTCGGGTTCTCCGAGCGGCTGTTCCGCTCGACGGAGCCGCTGCTCCAGCGGGCCGCCGAGCATCTGCGCGACTGCCCGTGCGCCGAGGGATGCCCCAGCTGCGTCGGCCCGGCCTACGCCCTTGGCGCGAAGGTGAAGCTCGGCGTCGCGGAGCTGCTCCGGCTGCTCGCGTGAGAGACCTGCGCGCGCGGCTCGACGCGCTGCCGCTGGGCCGCGTCGCTCGGACGCCGGCGGTGCGCTCGGACCGGCCCTTCGAGGTCATCGAGCAGCGGATCGAGCTCGCCACGCTCGGTCTCACCGTCGTCGCGCAGAGCGAGCCCGATCCACGGGTCGTGGCGCACCTCGGGCTCAAGGGCGCGTCGCCGTCGCGGTGGGAGGACATCGTGTTCCTCGACACCGAGACCACCGGGCTCATGGGCGGCACCGGCACGTACGTGTTCCTGCTCGGCACGGCGTTCATCCGCGACGGCGAGCTCGTGCTCCGCCAGCACCTTCTCCACGATCTCGGCGCGGAGGCCGCGTTCGTCCGCGCCCTGCGCGAGGAGCTGGCGCCGTTCCGAGCCTGCGCGTCGTACAACGGAAAGTGCTTCGACCTGCCGCTGCTCCGCACGCGATTCGTGATGGCCCTGCGCGCCGACCTCAGCGTCGACGAGTCGCACCTCGACCTCCTTCATCCCGCTCGCCGCCTCTGGCGTGACCGCTTCGGCTCGACATCGCTGCGGCAGCTCGAGGATTCGGTGCTCGACGTGGTGCGCGAGGACGACATCCCCGGCGCGCTCATCCCCGAGCGCTACTTCCGCTGGCTCGCGCTCCGTGAGGCCCGGCTGATCCAGCCGATCTTGAACCACAACGCCCGGGACATCGTGTCGCTCGTGCGCCTCACGGATCGCATCGCGCAGGCGGTCATCGACGCGCGCGCCGGCCGGGCTCCCGACCACGCGCCGGCGGCCTTCGCGCTCGCGAGGGCCTTCGAGCGCGCGGGCGAGCGCGAGGTTGCTTACCTCTGCTACGAGAGCGCCTACGCCGACGCCGACAGCGACCTTCGGATCCGAGTCGTGCTCCCGTACGCGAAGGCGCTCGAGGTGCGCGGCCACCTCGAACGCGCGTTGAAGGTCGTCGAGCTGCAGCTGGAACTCGGGCGCGGCACGCCTCGGTGGCGGGCTCAGGCCGAAGCCCGCTCGCGGCGGCTCGCGCGCATCATGGCCAGACGATGCGCGCCCTCGAAGACCTCAGCTACGCGGCCGAGGCGATCCGCGCCCGGGAGCTTTCCAGCGTTGAGCTGACCCTGGCCTGCCTCGAGCGCTATCGCGCCACTGAGCCGAGCGTCCACGCGTTCGCCTGGCTCGATCCGGAGCGCGCGCTCCGGATCGCTCGCGAGCGGGACGCCGAGGCAGCACGGGGTCTGCTGCACGGCGTGCCGATCGGCGTGAAGGACGTGTTCGACACCGCGGGCGTCCCGACCGAGCACGGGTCGGCGCTGTTCCGTGGCCGGGTGCCTCACCATTCGGCCGAGGTCGTGCGCGCGCTCGAGGACGGGGGCGCGATCGTCATCGGCAAGACCATCACCGCGGAGCTCGCGTTCCTCCATCCCGGCCCGACGCGGAACCCGTACGACCTTGAACGCACGCCGGGTGGCTCCTCGATGGGCTCGGCCACGGCGGTCGCGGCCGGGGTGATCCCGGGCGCACTTGGCACGCAGACGAACGGCTCGACCATCCGGCCGGGCGCCTTCTGCGGTGTCGTCGGGTTCAAGCCGACCGGCGGCCGGCTCTCGACCGCCGGCGCGCTCGAGTTCTCCAAGACGCTCGATC
Organism: Candidatus Limnocylindria bacterium; assembly: GCA_036375335.1. GTDB lineage: Bacteria > Chloroflexota > Limnocylindria > P2-11E > P2-11E > UBA4735. Next base: position 3,942 of record DASUSA010000012.1, on the reverse strand, counting down.
AGGTCGGCACGTTCGCCGGCGACGTCGCGTCGGTCGCACGGCTGGTGGCCGCGACCGCGGGCGACGCGCTCGACGAGTGGTGGACCGGACCGTCGCAGCGCGCACCGCGGGTCGCGGCGGTGCGGACCTCCGACTGGGATGCCGCCGACGACGCGATGCGGACGCGCTTCCAGGCCGACGTGGACGAGCTCGCGAGCCAGGGCGGCCCGATCGAGTGGCCGGCACTGCCGGCAGGGCTCGACGACGCGCCAGGGCTCATCCGAGTCGTGATGGCATACGAGTCCGCACGGACACTTGGACCCCTCGCCAGGTCCCGGCCGGACGACCTCAGCCAGCAGGCGCGGGAATTCTTCGAGTGGGGCGCGACCATCGGCGCCGGCGAGTACGAACGCGCGATCCGCGAGCGGCTGCGGCTCATCGCCGCGTTCAACGAGTGGGCCGCGCCGTATGACGCGGTCCTCACCCCGCCCGTGGTCGGAGAGGCACCGGCACGCGCGACAACCGGCGATCCACGGTTCTGCTCGCGCTGGACGTTCGTCGGCGCGCCGGCGTTGGTGATCCCGACGGGTCTCGGTCCGTCGGGCCTGCCGCTCGGCCTGCAGCTCGTCGGCGCCCGCGGCTCCGACCGGCGGCTGCTCGCTGCGGCAGCCTGGGCTGCGTCGCTGCTTCCTGCTCCGCCGCGGCCGACGCTGGTCGCTCCCTAGCTGGTGAACTCCTTCTCCGCACCCGTCGGCAGCGCGGTCGGATCCGCGGCCAGGGCAAGCGCGAGATCGACGGCCTCCTCCGGCGTCGAGGCGAAGTGCAGGGTGGCCGAACGCGCCTCGTCGAGATGCTTCCCGTCGTAGGCGATCTCACGGATGCGATCGGACCAGCCACCGGTACCTTCGAGGATGACCGTCGGCTTGTCCTGATAGGCGAGCGTCAGCTCGTTCAACGTGCCGATGCCGCCCGAGATCATGATTACCGCGTCGGCGGCGCGCACGACGAGGGTATTGCGCATCCACCCCATGCCGGTGGTTATTGCGACGTCGACGTACGGGTTGGCGTCGCTCTTCTTGAAGCCCGGCAGCATCCCGATGACGAGGCCGTTCGCGCGCTTCGCGCCGCGGCTGGCCGCCTCCATGACCCCGGACAGCCCTCCAGTGATGACGATGGCGCCCGCGCCGGCGATGTTCGCGCCGACGAGCTCGGCCGCACGCAGCGCCTCCGGCGACGGCGGGTCTCCGGGGTCCTTCGTGCTCTTCCCGATGACCGCGATGAGATACGGCCGGGCCATCAGCGCAGCCGCCAGAAGTCGCCGGTCAGGTCGAGTTTCGCGAACAGGGCTTCGGCTTCATCGATCGTGTGCCGCTGCCAGTCACCATCGAGCTTGCGGGCGTACCACGCGCGCGCAAGCCGCCATCCGGTCTCGAGCGAAAGCGTCCGCGCGCCGGGGAAGCCGCGCTCGTCTCGCCAATTGCGGGCGTGCTCCTCCGACCGGAAGAGCAGCATCGTCGATCACGTGAACACGATGTCCTTCCACCAGTCGCGCGCCGGCAGCGCGAACTGCATGACCACGCCGTCGAGCGCGCCGACGGCGTCGCCGGCGAGCCGGATCTCGAGCGGGACCCCGCACACGTCGGCGCACTGACCGAGGACCAGGCCGTCGTCGTTCAGCGCTGCCGCGACACCGAACGCGTCCCAGGCGCAGAGCGCCGACCAGTCGCGCCCACCGCATCGCACCCGAAAATCGGTGGGTCCGGCGGCGAACGGATTGAAGCTCAACAGCTCGGTCGTGCCCGGCCGCAGGATCATCACCCGAGCGGCGGCCAGCCGCCCGAACGAGTCAGCCACGTCGGCGACCGGCGCCCCGAGGCGGTCCGTGACCTCCGCGAGCGACGGCACGGCGCCGCGATCGCGGATGCACTCGGCGATCGTGATGCGGACGTCACGATCGAACGGGGACGGGTCGGTCACGCCGGCCGCACCCAGGTGTCCCGCTCGGCGACGTATTTCTTCAACCCGACGAGGCCGTAGTAGTCGCCGGTCCCGTCGTAGCGCATGCCCGCCTTCTCCATGACCCGCCACGAACCGACGTTCTCGGGAAAGCAGATCGCGATGACCCGCTCGAGGCCGATCGGCCCGAACCCCTGGGCCAGGCACGCGATCGCAGCCTCGGTCCCGTAGCCGTGGTTCCAGGCGCTGCGCTTGTAGTGGTACGCGATCTCCACTTCCGGCCCGGTGCCCTCCACGAGCATCAGACCGCAATCGCCGATCAGCTCGCCGGTTTTGCGGACTTCGACCGCCCACAGCCCATGACCGTGGTCGCGCTCCATCGCCATCCGCCGCGCGACGCTCTTGCCCATCGACTCGATGGTCGGGTCGGGGAACGGAGGCAGGAACTTCCGGACCTCCGGATCGCCGAAGACCTCCAACATCGCCGCCGTATCCGCGGGCTCGAATGACCGGATCCGCAGGCGCTGCGTCTCAACGTGCATCGGCCGAGAAAACTACGCTCTCGTCATGGCCGACGTTGTTCCGTTCCACGGGCTGCGGTTCGACGAGTCGAAGGCCGGCCCACTGAGCGGTCTCATCTCACCGCCCTACGACGTGATCTCCGATCGTGACCGCGAGGCGCTCTACGCGCGAAGCCCATACAACGTGGTGCGCATCGAGGAGGGCATCGAGGAGCCCGGCGACACCGCTGCGAACGACAAATACACACGGTCGAAGGCCTCGCTCGAGGACTGGATCGGCAAGGGCGTCCTCCGGGTCGACACGGCGCCGGCGTTCTACCTCCACGACCACTACTTCGTCGCCGGTGGTCAGCGCATCCGCCGGCGCGGGTTCCTTGGCGCGCTTCGGCTGTACCAGGAGGGCCGAGGCATCGTGCGCCCGCACGAGCGCACGTTTCCGAAGGCGAAGACCGACCGGCTCAAGCTGCTGCGCGCGACCCGCACCAATACCAGTCCCGTGTTCGGGCTGTTCGCAGACGACAAGGGCGCCGTCGCCTCCGCGCTTGAGGCGTGGATGGTCCGCGGCCCCGCACGCATGGTCGCGGACGCCCGGATCGGCGAGGAGCGCCACATGCTGTGGGCGCTGGACGACCGACCCGTCGCGGAGAAGCTCACCGCCGCGCTGAAAGACCAGCGCGTGTACATCGCCGACGGCCATCATCGCTACGAGACGGGGCTCGCCTATCTGAAAGAGGAGATCGAGGCGGCGAAGATCGACTTCGATGAGGACAGCACGCACTTCACACTCGCGTATCTGTGCGCGCTCGACGACCCCGGGCTCCGAATCTTCGGCACACATCGGATCGTGCGCGGCGCGGATGCCGCGATCGACGAGATCGTGCCGCGAAACTTCGACGCGAAGGTCGTCGACCGAGGCGCGATCGCCGACACCCAGCCGGGCATCGTGCTCGTCCGGAACGGCACGTTCACCGATCTCGCGCCGAAGCCAGGGCTCGACCTATCGGCGATGCCGGAGAGCTGGCGGACGCTCCCGGTCGCGCAAGCGGAGGAGCTGCTCATCGAGCCCGCGCGCAAGCTCGGCGGCGAGGTCAGCTACGAGCATGACCTCGACAAGGCGATCGCGGCCGCGCGCAACGGGGCGACGACAGTGCTCCTAGGCGCCGTGTCGGCCGACACGCTGAAGAGAATCGCGGATTCCTGGGAACGCCTGCCTCAGAAGACGACGTACTTCTACCCGAAGGTGCCCGCCGGGCTGGTGCTGCGACCGCTCGGGGACTAGGCGGCCGGGAACGTGAAGCGCGTGGCCGAGCTGTTGAACTTCTTGACGTCGAACGCGATGAGCTTCTCCGGCCGCACGCGGAAGACGTGGCCGCTGCTGTACTGCTCCGCTTTTGGCCGGTACTTGAATCCCGGTCCGTATTTCGTGCCGTACTGGGCCGCGATGCGGCGGGCGAGCGCAGCCGGCACCCCGCGAAGGACCTCTGTG
>DASUSA010000011.1:0-5525 GCA_036375335.1 Candidatus Limnocylindria bacterium | reverse complement strand
CAGCCCTTCACGACCCGGATCTCGAACCCGTTGGTCCCGGGCTCGCGCTGGAATCCGGCGAGCGCGGCCGAGATCGAGCTCTTCACCGTCTGGAGCTCGGTCGGCACGGAGATCCCGTAGCCGTCGTCCCACACCGATACGAGGAGCGGGATTCCGAGCACGCCCGCAGCGTTCATCGTCTCCCAGAACAGGCCCTCGCTCGTACCGGCGTTGCCGATGGTCGCGAAGGTGATCTCGTCGCCGGAGACCGAGAAGCCGGGCGCCGCGACGCGAAGCTGCGGGTCGGCTCGGTAGAGCTTCGACGCGTACGCGAGGCCGAGCGACCGCGGCATGTGCGCGGCGACCGGCGACAGGTCGGCGGCCGACTGCATCGCCTCTCCGAGCGGCTTCCACCGTCCGGCATCGTCGAGCGTGCGGGTGGCGAAGTGGCTCACCATCTGCCGGCCGGCTGATGCCGGCTCCATTTCGCGGTCGGTGTTCGTGTACAGCTGCGCGAAGAATTCCGGTAGGTCGGACATCCCGGTGGCGAACATGAAGGTCTGATCGCGGTAGTAGCCCGAGCGCCAGTCTCCGGGCCGGAAGGCCCTCGCCATGGCGAGCTGCGCGACCTCTTTTCCGTCACCGAAGATCCCGAACGGCGCCTTGCCGGTGAGGACCTCGCGGCGTCCGGACACACTCGCGACGCGCGAGCGGAACGCGAGCCGGTAGTCGGACACGATCTCAGCTGGGCTCTGCTGCATTCGCGACGGCGCGCTCGTTCCGACCACCGTGGGCGGAGCGGCGCGGCTACCGCTCTTGATGTGCCACTCCGGGTCCCATGGTACGAGCGCTCGCGGATCCTCGTTCGACGCGATCGAGGAACGGGAGCAGCGTCGCGGCGAATGCGTCGGGCTGCTCGGGCATCACGAGATGCCCCGCATCCTCGATCACGTGCAGTTCGGCATCCGGATACGCGCGCCGCAACTCGTCCACATGCGATGCCGGGATGATCCCGTCCTGCCGTCCCCACACGACCTGCACCGGGCCGCGATACTCGCCGGCGCGGGCGAGCCAGGCCTCACGCAGCGAGCGCCGGACGCCACGGAACGTCGCGACGGCGCGCATCACGCGCAGTGTCTCCGGGTAGGTCCGGTCGTATCGCGCGCTCTCCTCGTACAGGTGCGCCGGGATCTTGGCGCGATCGTAGAAGCACGACTCGAGAACGGCCCGGCCCGCCGACGCCGGCCGCGGCAGCCAGGTGGTGATCCCCATGAACGGCAGCGAGAACACGCGCAGGAACAGCGCGATGTCCGGTCCGAATCCGCCTGGCGCGACAAGGGTCATCGAGCGCCACGCCTCGGGGTGCACGACCGCCGTGACCGCGACGATGCCTCCGCCGAGCGAATGGCCGACCAGATGCGGCCGCTCGAGACCGAGCGCGCGCCTGACCCCGTCGACCACCGCGGGGTAGAAGGGCTCGCGGGGATCGAAGTACCGCGCCCCATCGACCCTTGTGCTGTCACCGAAGCCGGGTAGGTCGAACGCGACGCCACGGCGGCCCGATGCCGCCACGCGCTCGATCGCTTCGGACCAGTTCTCGGCCCAACCGCCGACGCCATGGACGAACAGGACGGCCTGCTCACCCGTCCCGTCCTCGATGACCCGGATCCGAGACCCCGCGGCGTTGATCGTGGACGTACGCATTTCTCCATAATGCGCTCATGCTCTTCTACTACCTCTGCACCACCGGCGAGGGCCTGCACCGCCAGGCGTACCCGCAGGGCGCGCAGTCCAAGGACGCCGACGTGTACAAGTGGGTGACGATGTTCTCGGGGTCGCCGGCGGTGTGCCAGCGGCAGCACGACGGTGTGCACGCGTGGCGTCCCGACGAGGGCGGTGATGAGGAGCGCATCGTGCGCAGCTACGCCGTCCTGCAGTGGGACCGCGCCGGATTCGAGTCGGATCGCCCGAAGCCCGAGGTCGGCGAGAAGTTCGATTCACGGTGGGGCCCGGCGCTCGTCCTCGAGCGGAGCGACGATCCGACGACCGGGACCTATCTGCTCCTCAAGCTCTTCCCGCACGGCTATCACGGCAAGGACGAGGAGATCGGCAGCAAGCGCACCGACGTCGACGCCAAGCGGTTGATCCCAGCCTAAGGAGCCGCCGGCTCCCCCTGCACGTGCTCGCGATGCGCGACGTGGTGCAGGTGCTCGTGAGCGTCCTCAGGCGCGCGCGGCGGGTAGAACAGGCCCGCGACATAGAACTTCGTGGGTGACTGCGCGTACGCCGATACGAGCACGTGGACGTCGTACTTCTCGAACAGCGGTCGGCCCCAGGTCTCGCGGAACTTCGTCGCCCATTGCTGGCCGTGCCGCTCGCGCGACGCCCTGGCCATCTCATGGAGCTCCCAGTCGAGCACCGGCAGCTCATGCGGGCCGGTGCAGTCGTCGCTCTCGCATTGGAACCGCAGCCGCAATGGCAGCTGCAGGATGTCGGAGTCGTGGACGGCCGGGCGGATGAAGCCGGCCGTCGCCGCGCCATCGCGCGCGAGTGCCTGCAGCGACTCGACCGAGCCGCGCAGGTGAGGCCGCACGAACGGCCAGCGCAGCCGCCAGGCGTCCTTCGGGTCGACGTACGCGGTCGCGACGATCTCGCCGCTGACGTTGCGCGACTCGGGCCGCGGATCGCGATCGGCCGGTGTCGTGCGGACGTGGATCCACGACCAGCGCAGGAGCGGGGGGTCCGTGTCCGGGCCCTTCCACGGGAACGGGCTGAGCCGCTCGAGCCGCCCGCTCTCGCGATCCACCCCGATGACCGCGGGCCGCTCGACGGGGAACGAATCGGCGGCGACGGTTTTGGCGAGCACCAGCAGGTCGCGCTCGGCGGCGGAGTCCTCCATCGTCACGGCTTCACGCTAACGGGCGCGCATGACCGCGGCCGCCTGGTGCAGGTGGACCGCCGCGTGCAATCCGCTGAACAGGATCCAGCCGCGCGCGGTCAGCTCACCGAGCTCGTCGTGCGCGAACGTCGGGCCGCCTGCCGCCAGCACGCGTGCCCCGGCGAGTCGCTCCTCCGCGGAGCGGATGCCGGCGAGCAGCGCCTCGCGCGTCGCGGCCGGATCGCCGGCGACGCCGTACGGGAAGCGGGCGTCGCTGGGTGCCCGGCCGAGCGCGAGCGACCGGGCGATCGCGTGGGCCGCCAGGTCGGCCGTGAGCGTGTGACCGGCGATCTCCGCGATCGACCAGAGCTCGAGGCCGGCGATGCGGTGCAGCGCCGCCTCGTCCAGCGACGACACGCCGAGCCGCAGACCGGTCAAGGCGTCCCGCACGGCGCCGACGATCTCGTCCATCGAGTGCGCGTCCGCGATCGCTTGCAGCATCCCGCCGGCCCTGACCTCGTCCAGGACGGTCGCCGCCGAGAATCCGACCGGTGGCACGTGCCTACGATGACAGGGTGTTGACCGAGAAGGAGCTGGATCAGGCCCGCGAGCATCCACGCGGCACGGAGCGGCGGACGCTCGCGCCCTATCGCGCCGCGCTCAACGACCTCGATGTGTACGCGGCGCTGTCCGAGACGGATCGCGACACCATCGTCCGCTGGGCGGCGATCCGCTGCGCCGTGCGCGATCGCTTCGGCGTCGACCGCGACCAGACGAACCTGGCCGAGCCGCTCATCCCCGCCGGGACCCTGCGCGCGCATGTGCTCGCCGGCGAGGCGCGTGCGGCGGGACGCGATGTGGCGGACGACGGGACCGAGCTCATCGCGCTCGTCGCGCGGATCCGGAGCTAGGCCGGCACCTTCTCGCGCAGCGGCGCGAGCAGCTCGAGCGTCGCGTCCATCTCGTCCTCGGTGTTGAAGTGATGCGGCGAGAGCCGGACGAGGCCGGGACGGAAGTCGACGATGCAACCCTTGGCCCGCAGCGCGTCCACGGCGTGCGCCGGCTCGGGGTGCCGGAGCGTGACGATCGGCGACCGCCGCTCGGCGTCGCGGATGCACCCGAGGCTCCAGCCCTGAGCGAGAGCGCCGTCGACTAGGCGCTGAGACAGGAGCATGTGCCGCGCGCGGATGACATCGACGCCGATCTCTTCCATCAGCGCGATGCCGGCGCGGGCCGTGTACGCGGCGGCCACGGCTGGCGTCCCGTACTCGAACCGCCGTGCCGTCGGCGAGAGGTCGATGTGCTGCACGTCGAACGTGAATGGGTCGCGCATCGCCCACCAGCCGATCGCGGTGGGGCTCGCGCCCGCGATCCGGTCGCGCCGGGCGTACAGGAACGCCATGCCCGGCCCGCCCATGAGCCATTTGAGCGTGCCCCCGACGAGGAAATCGACGCCGGACGCGTGGACGTCGAACGGCAACGCGCCGATCGACTGATACGCGTCCACGACCAGCGCGGCGCCCTTCCGGTGGCAGAGCTCGGCCAGGCGCGCGACGTCCTGGATGTAGCCGCTCGTGTAGTAGACGTGGCCGGTGCACACGAGCGCGGTGCGATCATCGATCGCGCGCTCGAACAACTCGAGCGGCACCGCAGCACCGTCCGGGCTGTGCACGAACTCGACCTCGACGCCGGCCTTCGCGAGCGCGAGCCAGGTGTGGCCATCGGTCGGGAAGTCGATGTCGGCCACGATGACCTTGTTGCGTTTCGCGTAGTCGAACGACGATGCGATCGTGACCAGCGCCGCCGATACCGCCGGCTCGAGGGCGATCTCGTCGAGGTCCGCACCGAGGACTCGCGCGAAGTCGGCGCGTAGGCGGTCGAGCTCGCCGACCCAGTGCTGGTACCACGCGCGGCCGCCGAGCTCGGTCCACGTCCGCGCATATTCCGCGATCGCGGCCGCCCCACGCTTCGGGAGCGGCGTGAGCGAGCAGTTGTTCAGGTAGATCCAGTTTTGGGCGATTGGGAACTCGTCGCGCCAGGCCCGGATCTCACCAGCCGACGGCATAGCTCTCCTTCCGCGGATCGGCGCCACCCTCGAGCGCGCCGTTCTCGAGCCGCCGCACCGCGCACACGCTGGCACTTGCGGGCGTGAAGCCAGGCACGTCACGGACGATGTGCCCGAGTCCGGCGAGGCCATCGCGAACGTCGCGAGCGACGCGGGCCTCCACCGTCAGGACGCCTGGCTCGTAGGCGTGCGGGAAGAACGTCCACGGGAAGCTCCGTGAGATGACCCGCGGCGCTTCGATTGCGGCCTGCGTGTTCATCCCGAAGTCGACGATGTTGCAGACGACCTGGACCATCGCCTGCGACTGCGCGTCCTCTCCGGGGCACCCGAACGGCATGAGCGCCGCGCCGTTCCGCATGAGCAGGCCTGGGTTCGGGGTGAGTCGTGGCCGCTTTCGTGGCGCGATCGCCGAGGGATGCCCGGGCGTGGTCCAAAGCTGCGCCCCGCGGGTCGACACGATCATCCCGAGGCCGGGGATGAGTGGCGCGCCCAGGCCGGGATCGGACGGGGTCGCCGAGAACGCGTTCCCTTCGCTGTCCATCGCCGCGACGTACGAGGTGTCCGGCGCACCGACGCCGACTGCGCGTCGCGGCACATAGCCCG
>DASUSA010000010.1:0-3481 GCA_036375335.1 Candidatus Limnocylindria bacterium | reverse complement strand
CCTCGTCGTCCGCGGTGAGCTTGCGCTCGTGATCGCCGTCGCGGTCAACGATCCAGATCGACATGCGCTCCGTCCCATCGGCATCACGCATGAAGGCGATCTGCGAGCCGTCCGGCGACCACCGCGGCGAGACGCTCCGGGTATCGGACTCAGTGAGCTGGATGATCCGCTCGCCGGCGATCGGGGCGCTGTAGAGCTCGTAGGCGCCAGTCCGGTTCCACGCGAACGCGACCTCGGTCCCATCCGGCGACAGATCGATGCCGCCCCAGGCGAAGTCGACGCTGGGAAGTCCGCCGACCTGCGCCGCATCGAGCCGCACGAACCCCTCGCCGAGCGGGAGGGGGCGGAAGCCCGTCGCTGGTGGGGTGAGATCAGCCGGCGCATTCGCCACGGTCGTCGGCGGCGACGCGGTCGCGCTCGCGCCCCAGTCCTCGGCGAAGCTCCGCGGGCGCCCGCTCGCCGTGGCCGCCGGCGCCGCCGTGGCAGCGGCGGCGGCCTGACCGGTGCGTGCCGGCCGAGGCGCGGCCTCGGTACGCGCGCGCAGCTGCTGGGCGACGACCAGCGTGTCAGGACCCATCGCGGCCTCGCGGGCCGAGGTCTCGTCCGGCGGGACGATGAGCGGGTTCGCCTTCATCTGATCCTCGAGCCGGCCTTTGTAGGCCCGGTCCCACGGCGCCTGGAGGAGGATGCCGAACCGCTTCGTCGGCTGGTACAGCTCGCGCTGGAGGAAGAGGAGCGTGTCGCGACCCGCGTTCCAGATCGGCGGCCGCCGGGCGGAGAGCACGGCTGAGAACCGCAGCTTGAGCAGCCCCCGGGCCGCTTCGCTCCCGAGATCGAGGTCGCCGCAGAAGAGGACGCCGCCGGCCTTGCGGCCCAGTACGACCGTCGCGCCGTCCCCGTCGTCGCCGACGCGGATGACCCGCGCGTCCGGCCGGACGAGGTCCTCGGTCTTCAGCACCAGGTCCGCACCGCCGGGCACGGAGCTCGCGTCGTCCTCGTGCGCGGCGATCTGGATTCCGAGCGCCTCACGGTATCGCGCTGCGTCACCGCCGCGAGCGCCGTTCGTGATGAGGAGCAGGGACGCGGGGCCGGCGCCGCGGATGAACCGGAGCGCACGCTCGCTGAACGGGGGCGCGTCGATGAGCAGGTTGCCGCGGGCGCTGTCGAAGACGATGTACTGGCGCTCGTCCTCGAGCGGCTCGTACAGCTCGAAGATCCACGAGCGCAGCTGGTGAATGTCTATCTGGTTACTCCAGTTGAATCGCGACCGCGAACTCCGTCGGCAGCGACCGCCACGAGATCGACCCCATCTTATCGGCCGACGCTCTCTACTGCGCCAGGTTCGGCAACACCAACGAGCCGTTCAGCCGAACGAGCGTCCGTGCGCCTTCGGCCCGTGCGATCGCCCGCTGGGCGACGGCGTCATCCCAGTCGAACAGGCGGACGAGCTGCTTCTCGGTGACCGACCCCGCGAGCTCGAGCGTGCGGGTCAGGAGCGTCGCGGTGGCATCGGCGGAGGTCAGGCGCTCCGCGGCCTTGACGGTCTCGGGGTAGCGCCGCACGAAGAGGTCGTACGTGTAGTTGTAGTCCTCGCGGAATTCGCCGACGGCGCGGACGCGAGCGACATACATCAGGCGTTGCACGTCGTCGATCGCTTTCGCGTATGTCGCGCGGCCTTCCTTGGAGGTGATCCCGAGCTCGGTGCGCATCCGCTTCGTCTGGGTCTCGCCGTTCTGCGCGAGGTACTCGATGATCCGGCGCGCGATGTCCGACAGCCGGCCCGCCCGCACGTCCGCGTCATGATCGTCCGCCTCCCCCGCACGGCCGAACGTCGCGTAGAACGTCGGCAGCAGCTGCATCGACACGAAGGTCGGCTTTCGCGCGAGCAGCACTCCGTAGTAGAGCTTCTTCTCCAAGGGAAGCTCGTCCTTCCAGCCCCACATCCAGCCCCACTTGCGGTCGGTGTCGGTGGTCGAGAGATGGTCGAAGCACGCCGGGATCGCGGCATCCCCGGTCCGCAGCGTGAACGCGAATGCGAAACCGAGCGCATCGATGAGCTTCACGAGATCGCCGGCGTTGCGGACGCGGTGGGCGCGGGTGACCTTCTCCCGATGCCGCTCGACCTTCTTGGGCGTCGCGGCGGCGCGCGTCACGACAGGAACAGCGCCACGAGGCCGCTGATCACGATGACCCGCATCGCGCGCGTCGCCGACCGCGCGAGCCCGGCGTACTCGCGGCGCGCGGCGCTGCTGTCCGGAAGGTCGTCGAAGTCGGGGACCTGCGCGCGAAATGTTCGGGCGACCGAGCCTGCCCACGCGCTCGCGTAGAGCGTCGAGACGGCCACGATCGTCAGCGCGATCCAGCGCGCGACTAGGCGCGGGCTGACGTCTGCGTCCTCGAACGCGAAGAACTTGAGGACGCTCGTGACGATCAGCACGAAGACGGCGAGGCCCGCGACCTGGTCGTAGCGGCGCGCGGGTCCGCCGAGAACGATCGCGCCGCCCACGAGCACGGCGAGCGCGGCGTGATAAAGGAACTGGAGGCTGTCGAAATAGAGCGTATCCACGGGCTTTCCAGCGTAGGTCAGAGATTTCCGACTCGGTACGTCGGGTATCCTTGTCCGTATGGGGAGCTACCGCGACTACTTCTCCGAGCTGCGCACGCATGTCAAGGAAGCGACGCCCCAGGAGGTCCAGCAGCTCCTCGCGGGCGACGTTCAGCTCGGCGACGTTCGCGAGAAGAACGAATGGGATGAGGGCCACCTGCCGGGTGCCGCGTTCGTGCCGAAGAGCTACCTCGAGCAGTGGGCCGAGGACCGGCTTCCGAACAAAGACAAGCCCACGATCCTCTACTGCGCCGGCGGCGTGCGGTCGGTGATGGCCGCTGACGCGCTCCAGAAGCTTGGCTACACCAACGTGATCTCGATGTCTGGCGGGTTCAACCGCTGGAAGGACGCTGGCCTCCCATGGACCAAACCCGAGACGCTCGCGCCTGAGCAGGCCCAGCGCTATTCGCGGCATCTGCTCATCCCCGAAATCGGCGAGCGCGGCCAGCTGAAGCTGCTCTCGAGCAAGGTGCTCGTCATCGGCGCCGGCGGCCTCGGCTCGCCCGCGGCGCTGTACCTCGCGGCGGCGGGCGTCGGCACGCTCGGGATCGTCGACTCGGACGTCGTCGACGCGACGAACCTCCAACGGCAGATCCTCCACAACACCGAACGGCTCGGCCGGCCGAAGGTGGAATCAGCTCGCGAGACGATCGCCGCGCTGAACCCGGATGTGACCGTGAACGCATATCAGGAGCGCCTGACCGCCGCGAACATCGACCGGATCATCGCGGGGTACGACGTCATCGTGGACGGGGCGGACAACTTCCCCACCCGCTACCTGGTCAACGACGCCTGCGTGCTGCTGGGGAAGCCCGACATCTCCGGGGCCATCTTTCGGTTCGACGGGCAGGCATCGGTCTTCGCCGCGCCCCGCGG
>DASUSA010000009.1:0-8507 GCA_036375335.1 Candidatus Limnocylindria bacterium | reverse complement strand
CTCACCGACCGCGACGGTCGCGACCGGCACGCCGCGCGGCATCTGCACGGTCGAAAGGAGCGCGTCGAGCCCGCCGGCGATCGCATTCGGCGAGGCGAGCGGCACGCCGATCACCGGCAGCGTCTGATGCGCGGCGACCGCGCCGGCGAGGTGTGCCGCGCCGCCCGCGGCCGCGATGACGACCTTCACCCCGCGCGCGGCGAGGCCTTTGGCCCAGTCGCGGACCTCGTCAGGCGTGCGATGCGCCGAGAGCACCCGGGTCTCGTGCTCGATGCCGAGACCCTTGAGCGTCTCTTCGGCGACGGCCATGATCGGCGCGTCGCTCGAGCTGCCCATGACGATGGCCACTTGCGCGCTCACGCCGTGATCTCCACCCGACCCTCCGACGCGGCGATGTCCGAACGATAGAACCTGCCTCGCCAGGTGACCCGCTCCGCCCCCGCGTACGCGCGATCGCGCGCGTGGGCCGGGGTATCGCCCTGCGCGACCATGTGCAGCACCCGGCCACCGGCGGTGACGAACCCGCCATCCGCGGACCGGCGGGTGCCGGCATGGAACGTCCACACATCGTCGGGCAGGTCGCCGATCGTGATCGGGTCACCCATCCGCGGCTGTCCGGGGTAGCCCTCCGCGCAGAGCGCGACATCCACGTACGCGCGCTGGCTGAACCGGACCGGATGGGTGTGGACCCACGCCGCGAGCCGGCCATCGCCGAGGGCCTGCAGCAGCTTTGCGAAGTCACCGCCGATGCGCGGCAGGATCACCTGGGCCTCCGGATCTCCGAATCGGGCGTTGAACTCGATGACCTTCCAGCCGTCCGCGGTCTTGATGAGCCCCGCGTACAGCACCCCGCGATACGGCGTGCCTCGTTGCACGAGCAGCTTCGCGACCGGCGCGATGAGCCGTTCGGCGAGCGGCTGGGCCTCGGCATCGGGTAGCACGCGGGTCGGCGAGCACGCGCCCATCCCACCGGTGTTCGGCCCGGTGTCGCCGTCGCCGACCCGCTTGTGATCGCGCGACGGGGGAAGGGCCACCACGGTCTCCCCGTCGACGAGCGCGTGAAGCGAGGCCTCTTCGCCGACGAGCAGCTCCTCGAGCAGGACCTTGCCGGAGCTCACGGCGCTGCGCTCGAGCGCGGACTCGGCCTCGGCGCGGTCCGTGGCGACGACGACGCCCTTCCCGGCCGCGAGGCCATCCGCCTTCACCACGACAGGCCCGTCGACGAGGCCGTCGCGCGCCGCCTTCGCGTCCGGGAAGATGCGGAACGACGCGGTCGGCACGCCGGCCTCGCGGAGCATCTCCTTCGCGAACGACTTGCTCCACTCAAGCTGCGCGGCCTCGCGCGACGGGCAGACGACCGTGACGCCGGTGCGCCGCAGGACGTTCCCGATGCCGGAGGCGACGAGGTCGTCGGGTCCGACGATCACGAGGTCGATCGAAGAGGCGGCGATGTGCTGCTCGAGGCGCCCGCTCCCGTCGATCGGCATGTCGAGCGTTCGGGTGAACAGCCCGAGCGCGTCGTTGCCGGGGATCGCGTCGATCGAATCCACGCTCTCGCACCGCGCGAGTCGCCAGGCGATGGCGTACTCGCGGCCGCCACCGCCCAGGACGAGCGCGTTGATCCCGGCACCGCTGCCGGCCCGTCCGGGGCTGCGGGTGGCCCGCTGCTCGGCGATGGTCCGCCGCACCCGCTCGGCGTCGTTGAACCAGCGCATCAGCCGAGAACCGTCATTCCCACTCGATCGTGGCCGGTGGCTTGGACGAGATGTCGTACACGACGCGGTTGACGGCGCTCACCTCGTTCACGATGCGCGCCGAGATGCGGGCCAGCACGTCGTACGGGATGCGCGCCCAGTCGGCGGTCATGAAGTCCTCGGTCGTCACCGCGCGAAGCGCGACGAGGAAGCCGTAGGTGCGGTAGTCCCCCATCACGCCGACGCTCTGCACCGGGGTGAGCACGGCGAAGGCCTGGGCGATGGACTTGTAGAGGTCGGCGGCGCGCAGCTCCTCGAGGAAGATCGCGTCGGCGCGGCGGAGGATGTCCAGGCGCTCCTTGGTGAGCTCGCCGACGACGCGGACCGCGAGGCCCGGGCCTGGGAAGGGGTGACGCCAGAGGATGTCCTCGGGGATCCCGAGCTCCGCGCCGACGCGACGGACCTCGTCCTTGAACAGGCGGCGGAGCGGCTCGACGACTTCGAGCGACATGACGTCCGGCAGCCCGCCGACGTTGTGGTGGGTCTTGATCCGCGCGCTCGTCTTGCTGTCCTTGGCCCGCGACTCGATGACGTCCGGGTAGATCGTCCCCTGAACGAGCACGTCGACGTGTCCGATGCGCGCGGCCTCTTCTTCGAAGCAGCGGATGAACTCCTCGCCGATGATCGCGCGCTTGCGCTCCGGGTCGGTGACGCCCGCGAGCTTCGCCAGGAACCGCGCTTCCGCTTGCACGGGCACGAGCCGCAGCCGCGCTCCGAACGTCGCGACGACCTGCTCGGCCTCGCGCTCGCGCAGCATCCCGGTGTCGATGAACACGCAGGTCAGCCGGTCGCCGATGGCCCGGGCCACGAGCGCGGCCGCGACCGCGGAATCCACCCCGCCCGACAGCGCGAGCAGCGCATGGCGATGGCCGATGACCCGGCGAAGCTCGGCGACGGACTCTTCGACGAACGCCGCGGGGGTCCAGTCGCCCTTCGCACCCGCGACGTGCAGGACGAAGTTGCGCAGGATGTCCGCGCCGTGCGGGGTGTGCGCGACCTCCGGGTGGAACTGGACGCCGAACCGCCGCGCGCCGTCGCTCATCGCCGCCGCGGCCAGGCGGTCCGTGCTCGCGGCCGCGTGGAACCCGGCGGGCAACGTCTTGACCGAGTCGCCGTGGCTCATCCAGGCCCGCTCGGCGTCGGCGAGGCCATCGAAGATGCCGGAGCGATCCTGCACCGCGAGCGTGGCGGGCCCGAACTCGCGCTTGCCTTCCGCGATGACCAGGCCGCCCGGCAGCAGGTGGGCCATGAGATGCATCCCGTAGCAGATGCCGAGGACCGGGAACCGCCCGTCGAGGATCGCCGGATCGACCAGCGGCGCGCCGGGCTCGTACACGCTCGCCGGCCCGCCGGAGAGGATCACGCCGATGACCCCGCGCGAGGTGAGCTCGTCGGCGGTCACGTCGTGCGGGAAGATCTCGCAGTACACCCGCGACTCGCGCACCCGCCGCGCGATGAGCTGCACGTACTGGCCGCCGTAGTCGAGGACCGCGATCGTCTCGCGGGCCACCGTGGTTGCCGACCCTCGATCGGACCGGGCGCCGACGTCCGTTCCCATCAGTACTGCGTCGCCCCGGTGAAGGTGAACGCCCCGAGCCGCAGGGCCGGCACGCGGTATGAGCTCACCTGGAGGCCGAACTGCTCGCCGGGCACGAGGAGCGCGAGCTCGGACCCGACGCCGAGCGTGCCGCCGAGCGCGTCGTGATACGACTGAGTGAACCGGAAGTTCTTCACCGGGTAGGCGATCTGCCCATCCTCGATCGCGAACGTCCCGTCGCGGGTCATGCCCGTGACGATCGTGCGCAGCTGATGCACCCACCGCGTGTACCAGAACCGCGTGACCAGCACGCCTCGCTTCGTTTCCGTGATCAGTTGATCGCGCGTTTTGCCGCCCGGTTCCAACCGCAGATGCATCGGCGCAGAGGGTTGAAACGGATTCGGCGGGAGCGCGTGGCCGGTGTTCTTCTGTCCGGTGCGGTGCGCGGTCTGTGAGTCGTACACGACCGCCCTCGCGACGCCGCGCTCGATGAGGGTCAGCCGCTCGGATGGCTGGCCCTCCAGGTCGAAGGCCCGCGGCAGACCGTTCGGGTCGAACGGATCGTCGATGAGCGTCACGTCTCCGGTGACCTTCTGCCCAAGCTTGCCGATGACGAACGACCGTCCCTCCTCCACTGCGAGGCCGGTGAGCTGCGAGCCGAGGAACGCGACCATGTCGCGCACGGCGTAGGGCTCGAGGATCACCTCAAACGTGCCCGGCGCGAGATCGCGCGGCTGCTGGGCGGCCGTGGCCTTCTCGACGGCCTCGCGGGCGCAGCCTGCGATGTCGAGCGTGCCGAAGTCGAGCGACAGCCGCTGGGCGAAGGCCGAGCCCGCATCGCCGAGGGCGGCGAGCTCGACGTCGCTCGTCGTCGCCGGCGCGTACGCCCACACGCCGAGCGAGTTCGCGATCGCGAGCTCCTGCACGTTCGTGGAGACGTAGCCGGCCGCGCTCAGCGACGCCGCGTGGGCCGTGTCGCAGAGCTGCTTGACGGCGCGCGCGCGGTCGAGCGGCGTCGCGTCCGCGGTCCGCTCGACGAACGCGCTCGGCGCGGGGCGGAGCCCGCGGTCGCCGGGCAGGCCGCCGAACGTCGGGTTCTCGGGGGTGAGCTTGGCGAGCGCAGATGCCTCGCTCGCCGCATGGCGGATCCCGTCATCGTCCAGGCGGTCAGTCGTGACCATCGCGACCCGCGTGCCACGAACGACGCGCACCCGGAGCTGGGCCTCACGGCTCACGACGTTCTGATGGATGGCCGCGTTCGCGAAGCGGGTGAGCGCGGCGTTGCGGGCGATGACCACGGCCTCGGCCTGATCGCCGTCGACGGCGCCAAGGGCCTTGTCGCAGATGGCCCGCAGCGCGGTCTCGCCCACCGTGACCGTCACGACACCACCCCGACGCGGACGTTGGTGAAGCGGGCAGGCGCGGCGCCGTGACCGGTGTGGCCGATCTGACCAGGCTGACCCTTGCCGCAGTTCGGTGTGCCCCACATGACCCACTCCGACTCAGAGCACACCGCGTCGCAGCTCCCCCAGAACTCGGGCGTGATTCCGGTGTAGGTCGGATTGCGCAGCATCGCCCCGCGCTTGCCGCGCTTGATCTCCCACCCGACCTGCGTGCCGAACTGGAAGTTCAACCGCCGGTCGTCGATCGACCACGAGCGGTTGGTGTCCATGTAGATCCCGTCGTCGGTGTCGGCGATCAGATCCTCGAGCGTGCCCGCGGATCCCGGCATCACCGAGACGTTCGTCATCCGGATGAGCGGCAGCCGCGACCAGCCATCGGCGCGCATCGTGCCGTTGCTCGCGGTGCCCATGGTCGCTGCGGTCTCGCGCGACATGAGGTAGCCGACGAAGATCCCGTCCTTCACGGCCCACCCGTCGCTGGCCGGCACGCCCTCGTCGTCGTAGCCGAACGTCCCGAGGCCGCCCTTCCGCGTCGAGTCGATCGCGATGTTCACGTGCTCGCTCCCGTAGCGGAACGAGCCGAGCCGATCGGTGGTGAGGAAGGAGGTGCCCGCGAACGCGGCCTCGGTCCCGAGCGCACGGTCGAGCTCGATCGGGTGGCCGCAGCTCTCGTGGCACTGGAGCATGAGCTGGTTCGAGCTGAGGATCACCGACGTCCGGATGTCCTGCGGGCACTGCTTCGCCGTCAGCAGGGCGACGGCCTCATCGGCGATCCGCGGCGCGTTGGCGACGAAGTCCCACTTCTGGGCGTACTCCCAGCCGGCCGTGTTCTGGCTGCGGCCGCCGGATCCGGGATAGGTCCGGATCTGCTGCTCGCCGTTGCCGACCGACTCGGCCGCGATCGAGGCGCCGGTCTCGTAGAGGGTCTGCGCGATGTCGGCGCCCTCGCTCGAGAGAAAGAGCTTCTCCTCCTTCCAGATCTCGTAGGACGCGCGCGAGGTCCGGAGCGTGGGCTGCGCGTGCTTCATCGCCGCGTCGGCGTCGAGCAGCAGCTTCACCCGCGCATCGAACGGCATCGTCCAGGGATCGATCTCGATCGGCGTCGTGTACGTCGCGGTCACCGGCTTCACCGCCGCGAGCCGTGCGTCGTCACGCTTGGTGAGCGCAGAGGCACGCGCGACCTCCACCGCGAGCGCCGCGACGCGGTCGGCTTCCGCCGCCGTGAGCACCGGTGACGCGGCGAAGCCCCACGCGCCGTCAGCGATCGTCCGGACGGAGAACCCATACGTATCGGAGCGGTCGACGTTCTCGAGATGCCCGTTCTTCACCAGGACGTCCTCGACCGAGCGGCGCACGAACCGGACGTCGGCATAGCTCGCACCCCGGGTGCGGGCGGTGTCGAGCGCGCGGCGAGCGAGGTCCCGTTCGACGGAACCGAGCATCAGGAGGATCGGACCCGGTAGTTGGGGGCTTCCACCGTGATGCGGACGTCGTGCGGATGCGACTCGCGCAGGCCAGCGCCCGAGATGCGCACGAACCGCGCGGTCGTGCGGAGATCCTCGATCGACGCGGCGCCGGTGTACTTCATCCCGGCGCGGAGCCCTCCGACGAGCTGGTGGACGAACGGCTCGAGCGCACCGCGCGCCGGCACGCGGCCCTCGATGCCCTCGGGCACGAGCTTGCTGAACTCGGCGACGTCGCCCTGGCCGTAGCGGTCGCGCGACGGCTGCCGGGCCTGCATCGCGCCCATCGAGCCCATCCCGCGGTACGACTTGAAGCGACCCTCGGCGGTCTCGATGACCTCGCCCGGCGATTCGTCGACCCCGGCGAACAGGCCGCCGAGCATCACGGTGTGCGCGCCCGCGCCGATGGCTTTCGCGATGTCGCCGGACTCCTGGATCCCGCCGTCGGCGCAGACCGGCACTCCGGCCTTCGCAGCGGCGTTCGCGCAGTCGAAGATCGCAGTGATCTGGGGCATCCCGGCACCCGCGACGACCCTCGTGGTGCAGATCGCCCCAGGACCGACGCCGATCTTGACGCCGTCGGCGCCTGCGGCGATGAGATCCTCGGTGCCTGCGGCAGTGACGACGTTGCCGGCGACCACCTGGACGCGGTGGCGGGCTTTGATCTTCTCGACCATGCGGATGACGCCCGCGGAGTGGCCCTGCGCGATGTCCACGAAGATCACGTCCACGCCGGCCGCGACGAGCGCGCTCACGCGCTCATCCGCGTCCCCGGACACGCCGACCGCGGCGCCGATCCGGACACCGGCGGCCTTGCACTCCTTCGCCTGGGCAGTCTGATCCTCGACGCTCAGGTTGCGGTGAAGGACGCCCATGCCGCCGAGACGGCCGAGGGCGATGGCCATCCGCGCCTCGGTGACCGTGTCCATCGCCGCGGAGAGGATCGGGATGTCGAGCGCGAGCTCACGCGTCAGGAAGGAGCGGGTAGAGACCTGGGCGGAAGGGACGTCACTGCGAGCCGGGATGAGGAGGACATCGTCGAAGGCGAGCCCTTCGGTTCCGAACTTGTCCTCCGGGGTCACGCCGCCGCCCTCACCCGGTCAAGTGTACCGAGCGCGATCGGCGGTTACTTGGACTTTCCGGGGCCCCCCACCGCGCTGTTCGCGCTGGCATTGCCTGCAGCATCGTCCGTGATGAGGTAGACGCAGTGGAAGGCATTGCTCGCGAGACCGGAGATGGTCGTGCTCGTGACCGCTCCGACGGAAACGCTGTTCGGGTAGTTCGCGACCGAGGCAGCCGGGCACGCGCTCGCCTGCACGTAGCGGACCGTGTAGCTGGCCACACCCGAGAGCGCATCGGTGGCAGCGGTCCAGGTGACGACGAGATCGCCGGCGACCGCTCCCTTCGCCAAGGCGATGCCCGTCGCGGTCGTCGGGGCGGTGAGATCGATCTTCACGGTCTGGCTCGAGTTCCCCGAGACGTTACCGACGGCGTCCGCGCCCGAGTACACGACGCTATGCGTCGCACTCTCACCGCTCACGGTCACGGTCCGCGGAGCGGCCGAAGAGACGGCGCCGGCCGCGTCGACGTTCGTCGTCGCGGTGCCCATGCCCACGCCCGCGCCATCAGCGCCGCTAACTGTGAAGGACACGCTCGCTTTGAACCAGCCCGCGCACGATCCGCCGTTGCACGTGGCGGACATGACCGGTGCGGTGCGGTCGGACTTCGGGCTCTGGGCCGGGCTGCTGGCGCTCGTGAAGAAGCCGGCGCCCTGGGCGATCTTCGTCTGGACGGTGTAGGTGTACGTGCCGTCGGCCGGCGGGGTGTCCGAGTACGCGAGCGCCGCGGTCGTGCCGACCTGGACTCCGTTGCGGAGCACGAGGTACGTCACCGTGTGACCGTTCGCCGGCGTCGTCGTGGCCGGCCACGACAGGTCCACCCGACCGGCGATCGCGGACGCCGCGCCCTCGGACGCCGGAGCGGCGACGGTCGAGGTCTGGAGGATCTGGCTCGGGTTCGTGGTCGTGCCGGTGAAGCTCGCGCCGCTGTCGCCGGTCGACATGCCAACGATCGCCGTGCTCACGAGCACGACGAACGCCGCGGCCACGATGCGATCGGTCCGGATCATGCCGCGACCCTCGTCCCTGCGCCGTTGGAGGTCTGGGCGAGCCAGCGCTCGTGCTCGGCCCAGATGCGCTGCGCCTCGAGCGTCGAGGCGCTCACCGCGACGGGGGCGAGGTTGAGGGGCGTAATCGGCGTGATCGTCCGCTTCGGCAGCGTCTCGATGCGCACCGGCGCGGCGGTCTTGTCCTTGCGGAGGAAGACCATCGCAGCGCAGCCGAAGAAGATG
>DASUSA010000008.1:0-2492 GCA_036375335.1 Candidatus Limnocylindria bacterium | reverse complement strand
ACGTCTACCTAGCTGCCGGGCACGCCCCGGAGAAGGCAGGTACGTAATGAAACGGCTCCTCTGGGTCCTTCCGGCGGTCCTCCTCCTGGCGGCCTGTGCGGCCCAAAGCGCAGTGACGAGCGCGACTGCCGGCCCGGCGTTCGGTGGCGGGGCCGCCGACTCGTCGGTCGGGATCGCCAAGTCCGCCGTCGCGGTCGGCGCTCCGCCGCAGCCGGCCGAGGTCGGCAGCAACGGCGTCCCGGTCCCGCAGGCGTTCGATCCGACGCGCTCGATCATCCTCACGGCGAGCGTCGCGATGAAGGCGACCGACCCCTGGGCCACGGCCGACAAGGCCCAGGCCGTCGCCACGGACCTCGGCGGCGACGTGATCGGGCTGAACGAGAGCGGTACCCAGGACGATCGGGTCGCGAGCCTCACGCTCCGGGTGCCGTCAGCGCAGTTCACCGAGGCGCTCCGCCGTCTCCGTGCGCTCGACGCCGACGTGACCTCATCCACGGTCAACGGCCAAGACGTCTCGGACCAGTTCGTCGATCTGAAGGCGCGCCTTGCCGCGAAGCAGGCCGAGGCGGACCGCTACAACGCGCTCCTCACCCGTGCGGCCACCGTCGACGAGATCCTCAAGGTCGACGCGGCGCTTTCCAACGTCCGCACCCAGATCGAGCAGCTGCAAGGACAGGTCAACTCCATCAATTCGCGGACCCAGTTCTCCACGATCACCGTGTCGGTGAGCCCGGCGATCGCCCCGGTCGGCACCCCCAGCGGAACGTGGGACCCGTCCAAGACCGTCGCCCAGGCGTTCGCCACGCTGGCCGCCGTGCTCCGCGGGTTCGCCGACGCGGCGATCTGGTTGCTCGTGTTCGGCGGGGTCCCCCTCGTCGCTCTCGCGCTCGCGCTGATCCTGACCCGCGGCCGCCGCGTGGCCCGCACCACGGCCTAGCCACACACCGCGATCGGGGCGCCCTCGGTGGGCGCCCCGACTTGCGCTGGCTCCAACCGCGGCTACGGTGGCGCCGATGGCGAGCTCCCTCGAGCCGATCGTCGTGCTCTCGCTCGTGGTCGGCGCCATCGCCGCCGTGATCTTCGCGGGGGTCCTGGTCGCGCTGATCGTCTTCACCGTCCGCTACCGCGATGTGCGAACTGGATCCGCGCCCCAGATCCACGGCCACCGCGGCCTCGAGATCGCCTGGACCGCGGCGCCCCTCGGGCTCCTTGCGATCATCTTCGTCCTCAGCCTCGTCACCCTCGGGCAGATCGGCCAGGGCGCCACGTTCGGCAGCCTGGAGCCGCCGCTCCACGTCGACCTGATCGGACATCAGTGGTGGTTCGAGTTCCGCTACGCCGGCGGCGCGGTCACGGCGAACGAGCTGCATATCCCGGTCGGCATCCCCATCGAGCTCGACCTGAGCTCGGCCGACGTCATTCACGACCTCTGGGTGCCCGAGCTCGGTGCAAAGTCCGACGTGGTCCCCGGCCAGCGCAACGTCATGCGCCTGTTCACCGCGCGCGCCGGGACGTACTCCGGCGAGTGCGCCGAGTTCTGCGGCCTCGAGCATGCGTGGATGCGGGTACTCGTCGTGGCCGAGCCGCGCGGCGACTTCGACCGCTGGCTCGCCGCGCAGAGCGCGCCCGCGTCGGGCGCCGCGGGACGGGGCCTCGAGGTCGTCCGGTCCGCGGTGTGCTCCTCGTGTCACGTCGTGCAGGGTCAGGTCGCCGGAACGCCCATCGGACCGGACCTGACACACGTCGGCTCACGCACCACCATCGCCGGTGGCGTGATCGCGAACACCCCCGACGCCCTGCGCGCCTGGATCGGCGACCCGCAGCGCTACAAACCCGGCGCGCTCATGCCGAAGGTGCCGCTCTCGATCGCCGACCTCGACGCCGTGGTCGCGTATCTGGAGAGCCTCAAGTGACCGCGGCAACGCTCGTGCGGCGGCCCGGCGCCTTCTCGACCGCGGGCGTCCTGCGAACGGTCGATCACAAGGACATCGGCATCATGTACGTGCTCCTGGGCATCGCGTTCCTTGCGATCGGCGGGCTCGAGGCACTGCTGCTGCGCGTGCAGCTCGCGACGCCGGGCGAGCACGTCCTCGACCCGAGCACGTACGACCAGGTCTTCACGATGCACGGGATCACGATGATCTTCCTCGTCGCGATCCCGATGCTCGTCGGCTTCGCGAACTACGTCGTGCCGCTGCAGATCGGCGCCCAGGATGTCGCGTTCCCGCGTCTCAACGCGCTGTCGTTCTGGCTCACCCTGTTCGGCGGCGTCCTGCTGTACCTGAGTTTCGTCGCGGGCGGCGCGCCCGACGCGGGCTGGTTCGCGTACGCGCCGTTGACTGAGCCGGCCCACGCCGTGGGCACCGGAATGGACTGGTACATCTTCGGGCTGGCCGTCTCCGGAGCCGGTTCGATCATCGGCGCGATCAACCTCGCCGTCACGATCCTGCTCATGCGGTGCCCGGGCATGGTGATGGGCCGCGCGCCCATGT
>DASUSA010000007.1:0-6875 GCA_036375335.1 Candidatus Limnocylindria bacterium | reverse complement strand
GAACTCCCGGCGCCCGGGGCACGCCGTCCCGAGCGCCGATTCCGCGGACGGGGGCCTGCGCCCTCACAACGGCGCCGACTTCGCGTACGCGGGCACACGGAAAGGATTCTGGTCATGCCCGACAACCTCGTCGTGGGCGTTATCGCCCTCGTCGCAGGGTTGCTCGTCGGCTTCGGGATCGCCCTGATGGTCCGCCGGAGCATCGCGCTCAACAGCGAGACGACCGCTCGCGCCACCGCCGACCGGCTCCTCGCTGAAGCCCGGACCAAGCAGAAGGACATCATCCTCGAGGCCAAGGACGAGGCCCTGAACGTCGCAAAGGCGGCAGAGAACGAGAACCGTGAGCGGCGGGCCGAGCTCCAGCGCTACGAGAGCCGGCTCGACAAGAAGGACGAGCAGCTTGATACCCAGGTGGCCGAGCTGGCCGGCCGCGAGAAGAAGCTGAGCGACAAGGAGACATCCCTCGAGGCGGAGCGGGCGAAGATCGAACAGCTCCAGGAGGAGCAGAAGGTCGAGCTCGCCCGCGTGGCCGGCCTGAGCCAGGACGAAGCCCGGGCGCTGCTCCTCGAGAGCGTCGAGGAGGAGATGCGCGACATCACGAACCGCAAGGTCCGCGAATACGAGATCGAGGCCCGCGAGCGCGCGGACGACAAGGCCCGCGCGATCCTCACGATGGCCCTCCAGCGCTACGCCGCCGAGCACACCACGGAGCACTCAGTGACGGCGGTCGCGCTCCCGAGCGACGACATGAAGGGCCGGATCATTGGCCGTGAGGGCCGCAACATCCGCGCGCTCGAGACGCTCACCGGCGTCGACGTGATCATCGACGACACGCCGGAGACCGTCGTGGTCTCGGGCTTCGACCCGATCCGCCGCGAGGTCGCGAAGCGCGCTCTCGAGCGCCTGCTCGTCGACGGCCGGATCCATCCGGCGCGCATCGAGGAGGCCGTCGGCCGCGCCCGGACGGAGATCGACCAGTCCATCAAGGAAGCCGGCGAGGCCGCGGTGTACGAGGTCGGCATCGGTGCGCTTCATCCGGACCTCGTGAAGTACCTCGGGCGGCTGCACTTCCGCACGTCGTTCGGCCAGAACGTCCTCCGGCATTCGATCGAGGTCGCGCACGTCGCCGGCATGCTCGCGGCGGAGACCGGCTACGACCAGCAGACGATGAAGCGCGCCGGCCTGCTCCACGACATCGGCAAGGCCATCGATCACGAGGTCGAGGGCGCACACACGGTGATCGGCGGCGAGCTCCTCAAGCGCTACGGGTTCCCGCAGACGGTCATCGACGGGGTCGTCGGGCACCACGGCGACGTGGAGCCGGTGACGATGGTCGGCACGCTCATCTCGGCAGCCGACGCGATCAGCGCCGCGCGTCCGGGCGCGCGCAGTGAGATCGTCTCGAACTACATCCAGCGCCTGACTGAGCTCGAGGCCGTCGCCAACAGCTTCCCGGGCGTCGAGAAGTCATTCGCGATCCAGGCTGGGCGCGAGGTCCGGGTCATGGTGAAGCCGGGAGAGATCGACGACCTCCACGCCGCGCGGCTCGCGCGCGACATGGCCCAGAAGATCCAGGACACCCTCCAATACCCGGGCCAGGTGAAGATCACGGTCATCCGGGAGACGCGCTCCGTCGACTACGCGAAGTGAGGACTGGCGACGTCGTCGATATCGCCGCCGTCGCGCGCGACGTCGCGCGGCCATGGGAGCCGCGCGATCTCGCGCGCGCTAACGACACGATCATCCGGCTGGCGAAGCTCGACGGCGAGTTCGCCTGGCACACTCACGAGGAGGACGAGCTCTTCCTCTGCTGGGAGGGCGCCTTTCGGGTCGAGGTCGAAGGCCGTTCCCCCGTCGAGCTACGAGCGGGTCAGCTATTCGTGGTCCCGCGCGGCGCGCGACACCGCCCAGTCGCACCTTCGCCCGCAGTCACGCTGCTCATCGAGAAGCCCGAGACCCTCCAGTACGGCGACCAGACCCGCTAGGGCTCCGTGCGCATTCTCTTCGTCGGTGACGTGGTCGGCCGGCCGGGCCGCGACGCGGTCGCCGCGCTCCTACCGAGGCTACGCGAGGAGCTCAGGGTCGACCTCGCGATCGTGAACGGCGAGAACGCGGCCGGCGGCGCGGGGCTCACGGCGGAGATCGCGCGCGAGCTGCAGGCGAGCGGCGCCGACGTCGTCACGAGCGGCAATCACGTGTGGGACCAGCGGCAGTTCGCGAACGAGATCGAGAACCTCGACTTCGTCCTGCGGCCGATCAACCTACCGGCGAACAATCCGGGCCGTGGGTCGCTCATCTCGAAGGGCGTGCTGGTCGTGAACGCGATCGGCCGCACATTCATGAATCCGGCCGGCGATCCATTCGAGGCGCTGGATGCACTCCTGGCGACCGACATTCCGCCGCTGCGGGTGCTGGACTGGCACGCCGAGGCGACGAGCGAGAAGCTCGCGATGGGCTGGCACCTCGACGGACGCGTTACCGCAGTGGTCGGGAGCCACACCCACGTGCCGACGGCCGACGCGCGGGTCCTGCCCCAGGGCACCGCGCTCGTCTGCGACACTGGCATGGTCGGCCCGCGCGACTCGATTCTCGGGATGCGCACCGACGTCATCGTCGAGCGCTTCCGCACGGGGATGCCGAAGCGCTTCGAGGTCGCGGACGGACCGGTCGTGTTCGGGAGCATCCTGATCGATGCCGACGACGCGACCGGGAAGGCACGCTCGATCGAGCGCGTCGATCGGAGGCATCCGGCATGAGCAGCGGCTACCCGATCGATCTGCACACGCACTCGCTGCGGTCGGACGGGGCGCTCGACCCGGCGGCCCTCGTCGAGCGCGCCGCCGAGCGCGGGGTGAAGGTCCAGGCGCTGGCCGACCACGACACGCTCGCCGGCGCGGCCGAGGCCATCGCAGCGGGTGAGCGGCTTGGCGTGCGGGTGATCCCGTCCACGGAGCTCAACACCGAATCGGAATGGGGCGACGTCCACGTCCTCGGCTACTTCCTCGATCCGGCGGACGCGGCCCTCGAGGACCGGCTGCGCTGGTTGCGGGAGCACCGCGGCAGGCGCATCGAGCTCATGGTCGAGAAGCTGAACACCCTCGGCTATCCGATCGCGCTCACGCGCGTGCTGGAGATCGCGCAGGGTGGGTCGCTCGGGCGACCGCATCTGGCGCAGGCACTGTTCGAGGCCGGGCACGTGCCGACGTACGACAGCGCCTTCGACACGCTCATCGCGAAGGATGCGCCGGCGTACGTGTCGCGCGTGGGACTCTCGCCGCTCGAGGCGGTCCAGCTCGTCGTCGCACACGGGGGCGTGGCGTCGCTCGCGCATCCGTTCACGGTCATCGGGCTCGACGAGCTCATGCCGCTCATCGTCGCCGCGGGTCTCGCCGGGATCGAGGCGTACTACGGCTCCCACCCGCCAGCGATGACCGCGACGTGCTTGTCGCTCGCACGCCGCTACGGCCTCGTTCCGACGGGCGGCAGTGATTTCCACGGCCGCGGCGACCACGGTGCGCCGCTCGGTGCCGTCTTCGTGCCGCCGGAGACCATCGCCGCCCTCGAAGCCCGTCGCGGCGAGCAGGCCGCCGCTACCATGACGACCGCCGTGGGAGGGGACTGATGGCTCGCGCGATGCGCCCGGTCGTCGTCCTCATGCTGCTCGCGACGGTCCTATTCATCGCCGACGGCCTCCTCGACCACAACGTTGCGGGCCAGGGCGGGTTCGACGATCACAAGGGCGTCGGGTGGACCTCGTATCTCTTCGCTTTCGCAAACCTCCTGATGACCATCGCCGTCGCGCGGGGGAGCGAGCGCACCCTCCTGGGTCGCATCGCCCTCTCGATGTTCTTCATCGTGGAGCGCCCGGTCACCGCTTTCGTCCTCGGGCCGACGCCGATCGAAGCGATCGCGGTGCACCTCGCGACGGCGGTCGTGGAGCTCATCATCCTGGTGGGTGCGATCCGGGTGTGGCGGCTCGGCCACAGCCTCGCGCCCGCCGACATGGAGGCGATGCTCGCGCTGGACTCGGCGAGCCCGCGGCCGGATCCGACGTTGCCGCTGGGGATGCCCGACATCCCTGCCCCGACCCGGGCGAACGTCGCGGCGCCTGCATCGGGATCAGCCTGGCTCCTTGGTCTCCTCACGTTGCTGCTCGCCGGGATCCTCGTCGCGGACGGTGCCCGGGCCGGATATCTCCCCGGCGGCAGTGAATGGGGCGTCTCCCCTGAGTCCGCCGGCTGGCTCGTGTATCTCTACGCGGTGGTGATCCTCACGGTCGCGACCCGAGCGGTCCACGGCGGCACGATCGCGCTCCGGCTGCTCACGGTCCTGGCGCTCATCCTGTTCATCGAGCGCGCGTTCAGTCCGTTCGCGCTGCAGATCACCGACCCGGTGCAGCTCGGCTTGCACGGCCTTGCGGCGTTCCTCGCGCTCGCCCTCGCGCTCGCGACGGCGAACGCGATCCGCTCCGGCGGCGGGACGAGCGCGGCGAACACCGTGACCCCGGCGATCTGATTTGACGGACGCGGTCAAGGCCGCCGCCGAGCGGCTCGTGGCACAGGTCGGTCGCGTGGTCGTGGGCAAGGGCGAAGCGGTCGAGCAGCTGTTCGCGGCCCTCCTCGTCGAAGGGCACGTGCTCCTCGACGACGTGCCCGGAGTGGGGAAGACCACGCTCGCGCGCGCGGTCGCGCGGTCGTTCGACCTCGACTTCCGTCGCGTGCAGTGCACCCCTGACCTCGTACCCTCCGACGTCACCGGCGTGTCGATCTTCGATCAGCGAGCGGGCAAGTTCGAGTACCGTCCCGGACCGCTGATGGCAAACGTCGTCCTCGTCGATGAGATCAACCGCGCGACGCCACGCGCGCAGTCGAGCCTGCTCGAGGCGATGCAAGAGCGGCAGGTGACCGTCGATGAGACCACCCATCAGCTGCCCGATCCGTTCTTCGTCATCGCGACGCAGAACCCGATCGAGCTGGAGGGGACGTTCCCACTGCCCGAGGCCCAGCTCGACCGGTTCCTGTTCCTGCTCAATCTCGGTTACCCGACCGACGCGCAGGAGGACGAGATGCTGCGCGTGCACGGTGCCGCGACGCTCGAGACCGGCACGCTCGACGCGATTTTCGACCGTTCGGCGCTCGCGCGGTTCCGCGATGCCGTGCGCGCGGTCCGGATCGGCGACGCCGTCCGGGGCTACATCGCCGCGGTCGTGCGAGCGACGCGGGGCATCTCCGGCGTCGAGCTGGGCGCGAGTCCGCGGGCGTCGATCGCGCTGTTCCGCGCGGCGCAGGCGCGGGCTGCGATCCGCGGCCGCGACTACGTGCTGCCGGACGACGTGAAGCGGCAGGCCCCCGCGGTCCTGCGTCATCGCCTGTTCCTCGATGCCGACGCTCAGATGCGCGGCCGCACGCCCGCCGCGGTCGTGAATGAGGTCCTCGGCCGCGTTCCCGTTCCGGCCGAGGAGCCCCGGCCGGTCGCATGACCGTCCAGCGCACCGGCCTGTTCCCGTGGCCGATCGCTCTCGCGCTGTTCGGCGCGGCGGCCGTCACGCGCGAGCCGGTCGTGCTGCTTGCGGCCGCGGCGGGGCTCGCCGGCTGGGCGGTCTCGTTCTTCACCTCGCGGATCGCGCTGCGCGGCGTCGAGGTGCGGATCGAGATCACACCCTCGCGGATGGTGGCCGGCGACACGTTGAGCGCGCGCATCTTCATCGCGAACCGCAAGCCCTTCCCGATGCCGTGGCTCGAGGTGCGGCTCGCGCTTCCCGAGGGCATCGACCCTGAGCCCGCGACGCCCGGCGTGCCGCGAGGCACCGTTGGCGCAGGGTTCGCGCCGCGGGGCAACGAGCGGGTGACCATCGCATTCGCGCTCCGCGCGACCCAACGTGGCGCGTACGAGCTCGGTCCGATCCGGCTCCGCAGCGGTGACTGGCTCGGCTTCACGAGCGTCGACGCGGTCGTCGAGCCGCATGCCGCGATCGTCGTCTATCCGAAGCCGCTGAGCGTGGCGGATCATCATCGCCCGTCGTTGCGGCCACTCGCCGAGACTGCGACGAAGCGCGGCCTGCTGCCCGATCCACTGCGCTTCCGCGGCGTGCGCGAGCATCGGAGCGGAGACGCGCGTAAGGAGATCCACTGGAAGACGTCAGCGCGACTGGGGTCGCTGCAGACGAAGGTATACGAGCCCGCGACGAGCCTCGACGCCGTCTTCCTGTTGAACGTCGCCACGTACGACCAGTATTGGATCCAGGCCGACCCCGAGGCCGCCGAGACGGTGATCTCGGCGACCGCCGAGCTGATCCGCCTCGCGGCGGACGCCGGACGGCAGGTCGGGCTCGTGACCAACGGTATCGACAACGTCACGCACGAGCGTCCACGCTCGGCGCTCGGCCGTGGACCGCGGCCGCTGACGCGCAGCCTCGAGATCCTCGCGCGCCTTGGGCCATACGCGTCGCATTCGCCCGAGGCGGTGTTCCTCCGCGAGCGCGGCCGGCTGCCCTGGGGTGCGACGCTCGTCTGCGTCACTCCCGTGCTCGGGCCGCACCTCGCAGGCGCGCTGCTCGCACTGCGCCGGGCCCATCACCGGATCCTCGCGGTCGCGATCGACGAGCCCGAGGAAGGCGTGCGGGCCCGGCTGCACGCCGCCGACATTTCCGTCGACAGCCTGCGGATCGGAGCGCGGCGTGCGGCGGGGTAACGCGCAGACCGCGGTCGCGGCGCTTCTGGTGGGGCGCAGCCTGATCGAGGCCGTGCTGTTCGCCGCCATCGTGACGGCTGCGCAGGTCTTCACGAGCGGCGATCGGGCGGTGCCGATCGTGACGATGGTGCTGGCCCTCGCCGGGGTCGGCATCGTGCTCGCAAGCGTCCTGCGGGATGCGCGCG
>DASUSA010000006.1:0-3795 GCA_036375335.1 Candidatus Limnocylindria bacterium | reverse complement strand
GGGTGTGCTCGCCGAGGAGCGGTGCGGCACGGCGCATGACCGGCGGAGTGTCCGAGAGATGCAGCGGCGAGCCGATCGCCCGCACCGATCCGAGGGTCGGATGGGGGAGGTCGACGAACAGGCCGCGCGCGGCGAGGTGCGGATCAGCGAACACGTCGGCGAGGTCGTTGATCCGACCACACGGGACGCCCGCCTCAGACAGGGCGGCGATCCAGTCGTCGGTCGTTCGGGTCGTCGTCACCGCCTCGATGATGGACGCGAGCTCCGAAGCGCGCTCGTTCCGCGTCGATCCGTCCCGCCACGCCGGATCGGCCTCGAGCCGCTCGAGCCCGGCCACCCGGCAGAAGGCCGTCCAGGTGGGCGGCGTCGTCGCGCCGATCGCGACGTAGCCGTCAGCGGTCTTGAAGGCCTGATAGGGCGCGGTGAGCCGATGCGCCGATCCGAGCGGCCCCGGCACCTCGCCGGTCGTGAGGTAGACGCCCGACTCCCAGATCGCGAGCGACACGCCGCTCTCGATGAGGGACAGGTCGATGAGCTGCCCGCGCCCGGTCCGCCCTCGTGCGACGAGCGCGGTCACGATCGCGAACGCGGCGTAGAGGGCGGAGGCGAGGTCCGTCACCGGCACCCCGACCTTGACCGGCGCGCGGCCGGGCTCGCCAGTCACGCTCATGAGCCCGCTCTCGGCCTGAAGAATGAGGTCCAGGCCGGCGCGGTCGCGATGCGGGCCGGTCCGGCCGAAGCCAGTCACCGAGCAATAGATGAGCCGCTGGTTGTCCGGCGCCAGAGCCTCGTAGCCGAGGCCGAGCCCGTCGAGGGTCCCGGTGCGGAGGTTCTCGATGAGCACGTCGGCCGACGACGCGAGCGACCGAAACGCCCGGGCGCCGCGCTCGGACTTCAGGTCGAGCGCGACGCTCCGCTTATTGCGGTCGAGGCGCAGGAAGCCCGCGCCGTCCGGGCTGCCCACGGCGAACGGGCCGAGCGCGCGCGAGTAATCGCCGCCGGCGGGCGATTCGATCTTGACGACGTCGGCGCCCATATCCGCAAGCAGCGTCCCGGCGTAGGGGCCGGCCATGAAGTTCCCGAGCTCGAGGACCCGGATCCCGTCAAGCGCTTCGGTAGGCACGGATGACCCTGTCGTAGAACGCGAGCAGCTGGTCGGTGACGTGCGACCAGTCGAACTCGCGCGCGCGGATCGAGCCACGCTCGCCCAGCTGCTTCCGCAGCTCCGGCTCGGTCACGAGGCGCTCGAGCGCGGTGCACAGCGCATCGACGTCGCGAGGCTCGACGAGCAGTCCGGACAGGTTGCGCTGGATGACCCTCTTGTAGCCGTGGATGTCGCTCGCGATCGCGGCCGTCCCCGCGGCCATCGCCTCGAGCAGCACGATGCCGAACGACTCCTGGCCGGTCGACGGAGCGCAGAACACGTCCGCGGTCTTGTAGAAGCGGGCCTTGTCGGTCTCGCTCACCCGGCCAGCGAACAGGACGTCGGGGACGTGCTCCCGGCGAACGAGGTCGCGCAGGTCGCCGAGCTCCGGTCCGCGGCCGCAGACGATCAGTCGCGTTTCCGGGTAGCGCTGCTTGAGCTTCGCGTAGGCCTCGACGAGGTAGCGCGCGCCCTTCCGCGGCTCGACCCGGCCGACGAAGAGGATGTTCGTCTTGCCGTCCCGGTATTCAGGCAATGGCTTGGCGTTCGCGAAGAAGTCCACGTCGACGCCGTTCGGGATGATCTCGTAGTCGCCCGGGAAGTAGCGCGAGATGAAATGGCGCGCGGCGCTCGAGACGGCGATCCGCCCGTCGAGCTTGTGCATGTAGCGCTGCGCGACCGGCCGGAACGCCCAGTAGCTGAACGAGAAGCCGCCGAACGCGTGGAACGTCGCGACCTGCGGGCACGACTTCCGGTCGAGGATCTGGGCGGAGAGCAGCGGGACCAGCGGCTCGTGGTGATGGATGATGTCGAACCGCTCGCGGTCCAGCATCCGGGTGACCAGGTACTCGAGGCGCGCGGACAGGGTGATCCGGCCGACGCTGCCGTTGTACGGGACGGCGATCGCCTGGCCGATCTGGATCACGTCCTGCGCCGGGGGGTCGTCGCCCCACGGTGCGGTGATGATCCGGACCTCGTGCCCGCGCCGGCGCAGGTTCTCGTAGGTCTCGCGGATGTTGTCGTTCGCGCCGCCGGGTCGCGGGTACGCGTAGGGGCTGACGATGCCGATCTTCATGCCGGCTTCTTCGTCCGCCTGACGCGCCGGCGCGCGCGCTTGTACGGATCGCGGACCATCGAGCGCCACTGCTGCGTCGCCACGCCGTCCAGATGCTCGCGCAGCGTCCAGGAACGGCCGAGCGCGCGAGTCGTTCGGGCGCGGATCGCCGCGCGCAGCGCCTCGATCCCGTCGCCCGGGAACTCGGTCCAGGCGGTGCCTACGAGCTTCGCATGGTGCGCGTCGCTCGAGCCGGTCTCGGCCACCCGGAGCACGTGCTCGTTCAGCTGGCGAGCGCGGCCACCCCGGACCCGGCCGGCGTAGCTCGGATTGCGGATCTCGATCGCGTCCACGAACGAGAGCTTGTCGCCGCGGGCGGCAAGCGCCCGGAGTGCGCGCTCGCCCACGGAGAAGGTGAGGTAGGAGAGGGGATGCGGCACGATCGCGATCCCGCCCGCGCGGTGGATCGCGATCACGGTCTCCGGAAGGGAACGGAACATCGGGATCTCGTCTTCGACGAAGAGCGCCAACAGATGACCGGCCCGGGTCGTCACCTCGACGCCGGGGACGACGATCACCGCCGAGCCCCGCTTCGCGGCGAGGTCTCGGAGGACGAACGATCCGCGGATGTCGTCGTGGTCGGTGAGCGCGATGATGTCGAGGTTGGCGGCCTCGGCCGCATCGAGGATCTCCGCGGGCGAGTTGAGCCCGTCGCCGAGATCCGAATGGAGCTGCAGGTCCGCCCTACCCACGGACGCGACCGTAGCCCAGCGACCTCACCGCCGCCAGACCGGCTCGAAGACGGACCACTGCTCGGGAGCCTGACGGATGTGCCGCTCGAGCACCGGCACCCAACGGCGCATGCCCTCGCGCACGTCCAGCTCGCGGTCACCGGTCCGCGGCAGCTCGATGGCCGGCTCGAAGACCGCCCGGAGCACGCTCCCGTCCCGGTGCGCGAACGCCGGCATGAGCGCCGCGCCGGTCCGGAGGGCGAGCGCCACGTGGGCCGATGGCAGGAGCGCCGGCCGGCCGAAGAACGGCACGCGTTCGCCGATACCGGTGACCGCGCGATCGGCCAGCACGCCGAGGATGCCGCCGCGCCGGAGGATGCGGGCAATCCCGAGCGCGGAGTCCGTCTCCACGAAGCGCAGACCCATCCGGGTCCGTGCGCGATTGATCGCGTGGGCGAGCTCGGATGTCTCGTTCTCGATCGGGAGCGTGATCTCGTAGCCGTTCGCGACGATGATCTGGCCGCACACAGAGACCGGCCCGACGTGCGCGCTCGCCAGGATCACGCCCTGACCGCGCGCGGCCGCCGCGACGAAGAGCTCCCACCCATCGGTGACGACAGCCCGGCGGACCTTCTCGTGATCGAGCCGCGCGAGGCGGAAGATCTCGATGTAGTGCCGGACCTGCTCCACGAACGCCTGCCGGACGAGCTGCTCCCGATCCGGCCGCTCGGGCACGACGATCGAGAGGTTCTCGCGGACCGCCTCGCGCGCCGCGGCCGACGCGCGATAGGCGGCCGCCCCGCCGACCGTCGCGATCGGGATCTCGAACGCCGGCGGGAGATGGGGCAGCGCCCGCTCCGCGAAGC
>DASUSA010000005.1:0-2074 GCA_036375335.1 Candidatus Limnocylindria bacterium | reverse complement strand
CGGCAGCGCACCCGGATCGCTCGCGTTCACGAACTGCGGCAGGAACGCGAAGAAGAAGATCGTCAGCTTCGGGTTCAGCACGTTGATCAGGATCGCCTGGCCGACCACGCTGAGCGCGGACGGAGCGGTGGAGCCGGCGTCGATCGACAACGCACCGGTCTCGCGCACGGTCCGCCAGGCCAAATAGAGGAGATAGGCGACTCCGAGGTACTTGAGGCTCTCGAACGCCAGCGCGCTCGCGTTCAGCAGCGCCGCGAGGCCGACCGCGGCCGCCAGCATGTGCGGCACGATCCCAAGGGTGCAACCGACCGCGGCGATGATGCTCGCCCGCGCGCCGCGCGACAGGCCGGCCGCGAGCGTGTAGAGCACACCGGTGCCAGGAGTGACCACGATGACGAGCGTCGTCAGCAGGAACTCGGGGCTCACGGTGATCCCGCTACGGCCGGCTCAGGGTGATCGTCACGGTGACGGCGCGGTGGTCGGACGCCGTCGATGGCACGACGCGACCCTGCGATGCGATGACGCCCACACCGAACAGGTAATCGATCCGTTCGACCGGCGCGTCGGCCGGGAACGTGCTGTCCGGTCCGCCCGACTGCAGCCCGAGATCCCCGAATCCGGAGTCGGTGATGAGCTTGAGCTCCGGGGCGTCCGGCTTCGCATTGCAGTCGCACGCGATGACCGCCGGGGCGGTCGAGCCGACTGCGTTGAGGAGCGCGCGCACCTGTTCCATCCGGATCGCGCTCGCGTCGCTGTTCTCGTCCAGGTGGGTCACCGCGATCGTGAGCCGAACAGCGGTCGCACTGTCACCGATGTGCGCGATGACGGCGCCGCGCGGCTGGTAGCGGAGGCCCGGCTCCTTCGCGTACGAGACCCGCTGGACGTCGGTGATCGGATACCGCGACAGGATCGCGTTCCCGTAGAGGTCGCCGATGGTCGGCCCGTACACGTACGACATCCCCAGCCGGGCCGCGAGATAACCGAGCGCATCGTGCTGATCGTCGATGAGCCATCCCCGCACGACCTCCTCGAGCACGACGACTTGCGGGTCGGCCAGCGAGATCGTGTCTGCGATGCGATCGAGCGAGGGGATGTCGCCCACGTCGAAGCCCTGATGGATGTTGTAGGTCATGACCCGGTACGTGAGCTCCGCTGCGCGAGTCGCACCGACTGGCGTGACGACGAGCGCGCCGGCCGGGACGAGCACCGCGAGCACGGCGACCGACCACGCGAGCAGCGGGCGCCACCGCGGCAGCGGCGACGCGGGTACGACGAGCACCGCGACCACGACGACGGCAGTGAGCGCCCACAGGACCTCGAGGTTGGCGAAGTACGCGTAGTGGACGAACGTGCCGCCGACGAACAACAACCACCCGACCCCGAACGCGACGACGGCGAGCCACGGGGAACCGGACCCCGGCTGCGGCGCCGACGTCAGCGCCGATGCCGCAATGACGATCCCGGCCGCGAACGCCGCGCCGGCCGCGACCGACACGAACGGGATGTGCAGCCACAGGAGGACGGCGCCGACGACGATCGCCGCGGCCGCCGCCGGGCGGGCCGGAAGCCCGCGCGCGAGCACGATCGCGCCGACGGCCGCACCGATGCCCACGACCAACAGCCCGATCTGCGTGGTCGGGCCGCCGTCACGACCGAGACCGCCGGCCAGGGCGACCTGCGCGCCATTCAGGCCGCCGGTCTCCGCCGCGAGAAGCAATGGGCCTACCGCCACGAGTCCGAGCGCGGCGCGTGGACTCGGCGCGGACCAGACGGTGCCCGGGCCGAGCGTCGCGATCCCGGCGGCGAGGAACAGCAGGGTCGCCACCAGCACGAGCGGCACGGCAAGCGCGAGTGGCGCGGCGACGACCGGGATTGTCCCGAACGCGCTCCGGAGGATCAGATCGACGGCGAGCGCGACGGGGAGGGCGATCGGGAGGGGCGAGCTCCGATCCGCGGTTCGCACGCTGTGCGTGAGCGATAGCCACTGCGTCCCGGCCACGACCGCCGCCGCGGAGAGCACCAGGTCCACCCACTCCTGGCGGATCGCGGCGACCACGAGCATCGCGGCCGCCAG
>DASUSA010000004.1:0-3670 GCA_036375335.1 Candidatus Limnocylindria bacterium | reverse complement strand
CGCATCGCGAAGGCCATCCGCGCCCTGCTCAAGGTGATGGCCACACGTGACGGGACCAAGGTCAACCTCGAGATCGACTAGCGAGCCCGACGGCCTCGTCGTCGGCGTCATCAAGACGCCCCACGGCGTTCGAGGCGAGGTCCGTGTCGACCCCCGCAGCGACGTCGCTGACCGGTTCCGCGTCGGCGCGTCACTCCAGTGCGACGGTCTCGGTGCGGTGACCATCCGCTCCATTCGCGGCACGCCGCAGGAGCCGATCGTCGGATTCGAGGGCTACGCCTCTCGGCCCGCGGCTGAGCCCCTGCGCGGCCGGTTTCTTCGCGTGGCCATCGAGGAAGCGAGACAGGCGACCAAGGGCAGCTACCTGTGGGCGGACCTCGTCGGCCTGCACGCCGAGACGCCGGCGGGTGAGCCGATCGGAGACGTGCGGGAGATCATCCGCGCCGGTGAGACCGACGTTCTCGTCGTGAGCCGCTCGCACGGCGGCGAGCTCCTGGTACCCGCGATCGCGTCGGTCGTGCGCGAGGTCGACGTTGCCGGGGGGCGCGTCGTGGTCGTCCCGCAGGAGGAGCTCTAGTGCGGATCGACGTGCTCACGCTCTTCCCGAAGATGTTCGAGAGCCCGTTCGCCGAGAGCATCGTCGCCCGCGCGCGCGCGGCGGGGAAGCTCGACCTGGTGTTCCACGATCTGCGCAGCTGGGCTGGTGATCGCCACCGCACGGTCGACGACGTCCCGTACGGCGGCGGCGCGGGCATGGTCTTCACGCCCGAGCCGCTCGCGCCGGCGATCCGTGAGCTCAAGGGCCGCGACGGTCACGTCGTGCTGCTCTCCGCGCAGGGCCGGCTGTTCGACGAGCTGACGGCGCGTCGGCTGGCCGCGAGCGATCATCTCGTGCTCGTCGCCGGCCACTACGAGGGCGTCGACGAGCGGATCGTCGAGAGCGACATCGACGAAGAGCTCTCGATCGGCGACTACGTCGTCACCGGCGGCGAGCTGCCCGCGATGGTGCTGATCGATGCCGTGGCGCGCCTGCTGCCCGGCGTGATCGATCCGGCGTCGCTGCGCGAGGAGTCGCACACGAGCGGTCTGCTCGAAGGGCCGCAGTACACGCGGCCACCCGAGTACGAAGGCCGCAAGGTGCCGGCGGTGCTGCTCTCCGGCGATCACACGTCCATCGCTAAGTGGCGCCGAGCCGAAGCGATCCGCCGCACCGCCGAGCGGCGTCCGGATCTCCTCGAACGCGCGGACCTCACACCGGCGGAGCGCGCGCGCCTGCCGCGACCCGCGGCCAAGGCGCCGGTCGCCGACGCGGACCTCATCGCCGCGTATCGCTCAGGGGTCGGCTCGTACCGCATCGCCGCGCGGTTCGGCATCTCGCCGGCGACGGTGCGCGCGCGACTACGCGCCGCGGGCGTTCGGCTGCGCGCGGCGCGCAGCGCGCAACGTGGTCCGACGGCGGCCGAGGTCGCTCGCATGCGCGCGACCGGACTGACCGTCCGCGAGCTCGCGCGGCACTACGGGGTGTCGCATGTGACCATCCTCGATCGGCTGAAGAAGGCCGGTAAATGAGCTATCATTCGATGACCCCGTGAGCACGACCGTTATGCCGATGAACGACGTCTTGAAGACGCTTGCCTCCGAACAGCTCAAGGCCGACCTCCCCGAGGTCCGGCCCGGAGACACCGTCCGTCTATCCGTGCGCGTCGTCGAAGGCAACCGCGAGCGGCTCCAGGCGTACGAGGGAACCGTGCTTCGGGTGCGCGGCGGCGGGCTCAACGCCCAGATCACGGTCCGCCGGATCGCGAGCGGCGTCGGCGTCGAGCGGACGTTCCTCGTGCACTCGCCACGTCTTGAGAAGATCGAGGTCGTGCGCCACGGGCACGCCCGTCGCGCGGCCCTCTACTTCCTCCGCGAGCGCGTCGGCAAGGCCGCCACGCTGCGCGAGAAGCGGCGCTGATCACCGCCTAGATACCCGCGCCCTAGCCTTTTCGCATGGAAGTCCAGGCCGAAGCGACGCGCGAGCGCGCCGATTACGCGAACCGCATACGCCGCCAGAACGAACGCCTCGCGTACGGCGTGGCCGCGTTTCTCATGCTGACCGCCGCGCTTCCGGTGACCCGCGAGGATGACCGGGTCGGGGTGCTGTTCGCCGGCGTGCTGGTCTTCCTGCTCGGCATCGCGTGGTTCCGGTTCGTTCCCGGTCGGGCTTTCGGAGACCTGCGGGTCATGGTCTTCGGCGTTCTCGCTCAGCCGGTCATCGTCCTGCTGCTCGCGTTGACCGGCGGCCTGCGGTCCGAGTACTTCCCATTCGCCCTGCTGCTGGTCATCACGACGGTGTTCTCGCCCCGCGTCCGGCACACGATCGTCGTCGCCGCAGCGACCGGACTCAGCCTCGTGGTCGTCGCGGTCCTCGTGCCGGCGGAAAGCGCGGCCGAGGTAGTCGCCGGCCTGGGGGTCTGGCTCCTCGAGACCATCGGCTTCGCGGCTTTGGCCGCGATGATCGGCCGCACGCTCCGGGCGTCTCGGAGCGCGATCGCGGCGCGCGCCGATGAGCTCGATGATCTCCGCGGTCGCGCGGAGCTCCTGTCGTTCACCGACCCGCTTACCGGCCTGTACAACCGCCGCTTCGCGGAGGAGAGCCTGACGCGCCTCATCGCCGAGGCGCGGCGCGGTCGCGTGTTCAGCATCGCGGCCTTCGATCTCGACGGCTTCAAACGCCTGAATGACAGCCGCGGACATGCCGCCGGCGATGACATCCTCGTCGACTTCGCGCGCCTGCTGCGGGCGGGCCTCCGCGGGGCGGACATCCCGGTCCGGATGGGTGGCGACGAATTCCTGATCCTGCTGCCCGGGACCGGGCTGGCCCAGACGATCCTCGTCGTTGAGCGGCTGCGCGGGGCGGTACGCCAGGCCCGTTGGGGGAACCCGGACGCGATCGTTACCGTGAGCAGCGGCATCGCGCAGTGGACCGACGGGCAGTCAGGCGAGGCGCTGCTCCAGTCCGCCGATCGCTCCCTGTACATCGCCAAACGGGCGCATCACGCGGCTGCCGAAGCCATGCCGCGATAATCGGGGCGTGCCAAGCCTTCGATTCGAGAAAGCGCTCTGGGATCAGGGATTCACCCGAGTCGTCGGTGTCGATGAGGTGGGCATGGCCACGCTCGCCGGTCCGGTCGTCGCGGCCGCATGCCTGGTCACTCCCGACGTGCGGCTCATCCGCGCGGTCCGCGATTCGAAGCTCCTGACCCGGCAGCAGCGCGAGGAGCTCGTACCCGAGATCCGGGCGCGGGTGACGCGGATCGGCATCGGCGCGGCGTCCGTCGCGGAGATCCATCGGTTGAACATCTATCACGCCAGCCACGTCGCGATGCAGCGGGCGCTGCGCCAGATCGGCGAGTACGACCACGTCCTGGTCGACGGGCGCCGGATCCTCGATCCGATGTTCGCCCCCGGCAAACACACCGAGATCGTGAAAGGTGACATGAAGAGCTTCGCGATCGCGGCCGCGTCGATCATCGCGAAGGTCACCCGCGACCGCCTGATGGAGAAGCTCGCGGGCCGCTATCCGGGATACGGGTGGGAGCACAACTGCGGTTACCCAACGATCGACCATCGGAAGGCTCTCCGCGAACTCGGCGTGACGCCGTTCCACCGTCAGGATTTCGGGACC
>DASUSA010000003.1:0-10051 GCA_036375335.1 Candidatus Limnocylindria bacterium | reverse complement strand
CCTGGTGAAGCGGAAGAAGACGCTTCCGGTGGTCATGGCGTTCGAGAAGGCCTCGCCGCGCCTCCGGACCGAGCTCGCCGCCCTGTTCGCGCCGGCAGCGCCGCTCGCCCCCACGAGCGTCGAACGCATTCGCGAGATCCTGGACGAGCTCGGGACGCGCGAGCAGCTCGCGAGCGAGATCGCGTCGCACCGGACGCGCGCGCTGCACGCGCTGCACGGCATCGGCGCGATGGCCGGCGAGCCCCAGGTACTGCTCGAGCAGCTGGTCGCGTCCGCGACCGGTGCCGAAGAGCCTGTCGGGAGCGGCACCCGCTAGCATCCGCGCGGTGTCCGAGACTCCGCTCAAAGCCCCTGGCGGGATCATCTACGAGCCCGGCGAGCGCACGCTCGCGGTGGGCCGCCCGTTCGCCTGGTGGGTGCTGCTCCTGCTCATCGGTCTCGTCCTCGCCATCGGGTCCGCGGTCGCGGCGGCGCAGGCCGCGACGGCGGTATCGCTGATCGCGCTGGCGGCCGCGCTCGTCGTGCTCGTGTTCACGATCGTCCGGTTCATCGAGTGGACGAGCCGGGTGTGGGTGCTCACCGATCGCCGGGTCATCGCGCGCAGCGGCATCCTCAGCCGCACGCAGGCGGCGGTGCTGCTCGAGCGGATCCAGGACGCGAGCCTCACGCGGCCGTTCCCGGCGTCGATGTTCGCGGACTACGGCGTGCTCAAGCTCGAGACGGCCGGGATCCACTCGCAGGAGCGGGTCACCGAGGGCCTCCAAGAGATCGCGATCACCGGCGCGAGCCGGTTCTACGCGCAGCTCACCGACGCGTTGACCCCGGGTCGCTAGCCGAAGAGGCCCAGCGGCAGGAACGAGCTGACGACCCAGTTCGGCGCGTCGACGACCTCGCTGATCTTGAGATCCGCCGCGACGCTGCACAGCACGTAGGCCTCCTCGCGCGTCAGCCCGCAGGCATTCACCAGGTGCGCGATCATCGCGCGAACCGCCTGCTTCGTCGCATCCATCAGGTCCGGTGCGATCCCGGTCGTGACATAGTGCCGGCCGGGTAGCGCGCCGGCGCTCGGGGCCTCGAACTCGGGGCCGGCGATCCGCAGGTCGCGCCGCACCGTGAATCGGAGCGTCGCGGTCATCGTCGTCTCGATCGCGGTGATGCAGACCTCGCCGTCGCCTTGCGCGGCGTGGCCGTCACCGCAGGAGAACAGCGCACCGGCGACCGCGACGGGGAGATACAGCGTGCTGCCCTTCGTAAGCTGCTTGATGTCCATGTTGCCGCCGGCGGCGCGCGGCGGGATCGTCGAGTGTTCGCCGGGCTCGGCGAGCGCGACGCCCATCACGCCGAGGAACGGCGCCAGCGGGACGCGCACGCCTGGCCGGAGCTGGGCCCGATCACCGGTGAGGTCCCACACCTTGAGATACGGCTTTGGGTAGTCGCCGGCCAGGAGACCACGATCGGGCACGAAGGTCGTTACGCCAAACCCGCCGGGCACGAGGTCCACGACGTCCACCTGGAGCACGTCGCCCGGGAGCGCGCCACGGATCGCGACCGGCCCGGTCAGGGGGTGCCCCTTCGCGACGCGTGTGATCACCGCGGTCGACTCGCGCGAATAGACGCCGTCGAACGCGTCGCGGCAACTGAACCGCACGGTCTCGCCGCTGTCGATCTCGAGCCGCGGCGGGAGCGCGTTGTCCCAGGCGTAGTGGACCGTCTCGCAGCCGAGGTCCCGCACGCCGGTCACTGCGGGAGTGCGCTCGGCAGGAATGCGTCGGGCAGCAGCTCGCGCAGCGTCGTCGTCCCGCGCAGCCCGCCG
Source organism: Candidatus Limnocylindria bacterium (assembly GCA_036375335.1). Taxonomy (GTDB): domain Bacteria; phylum Chloroflexota; class Limnocylindria; order P2-11E; family P2-11E; genus UBA4735. Next base: position 8,238 of record DASUSA010000003.1, on the reverse strand, counting down.
GTCGTGGCGAGCACGACCTTGAGCTCGGGCGCGAACTCAGCGAGCACCTGGCGGCACGCACCGCAGGGCGAGGGAAGCTTGTCGTCGTCGATGACGATCGCGACGGCATCCCAGTCCTTCGTCTCGCCCGAGGCGACGGCGGCGAACGCGGCGCAGCGCTCGGCGCAGACCGTGAGGCCGTAGGACACATTCTCGATGTTGGCTCCCGAATGGATCTTGTTGCGCTTCGTGCGGATCGCGGCCCCGACCTTGTACTTCGAGTACGGCGCATACGCCCGGGCCCGCGCGAGGGACGCGACCCGGATCAGGTCCTCGTCGCCGGGGGGCAACGTCATGCCCGCTGCTCCGTCCGCGCGGGCTCGCGGATGACGCGCACCCGGCCGACCCGCCGACCGTCGACGCTCTCGACGACGAACTTCACCCCATTGCTCTTGACCGTCTCGCCGACCTTCGGCAGCCGCCCGAGCTCGTGGGTCACGAACCCGCCGAGGGTGTCGAACTCATCGACGCCCTCGGGCGAGTCGATCCCGAAGGTCTCCTGGACCTCGGAGAACGGCACCCGCGCGTCCATCACCGCCTCGTGCTCGGAGACCGGAAGCACGAGCTCACGCTCGACGTCGTACTCGTCGCGGATCTCGCCCACGATCTCCTCGACCAGGTCCTCGATGGTCACGAGGCCGGCGGTGCCGCCGTACTCGTCGACGACGATCGCGATATGGACCTTCGCCCGCTGCATCTCCCGGAGCAGTTCGTCGACCTTCTTCGTCTCGGGGACGAATTGCGCGGGACGGAGAAATGGGCGCACGGTGACGTCCTTCTCGCCGCGCGCGAGACGCCGGAAGAGATCCTTGACGTACAGCACGCCGATGATCTGATCCGACGAGCCCTCGTACACCGGGATCCGCGAGTGTCCGGCGCTGACCACGCTCTCGAGGACCTCCTGGGGCGGGGTGTTCACGTCGATCGCCACGATGTCGGTGCGCGGGACCATCACCTCGTGGACCTTCTTCTCGCCCAGGGCGAACACCGAATGGAGCATGTCGCGCTCCTCGACGTCCAGCACGCCCTGCTCTCCGCCGGTCTCGATGACCGCCTTGATGTCTTCCTCGCTGATGAGCGTGCCCTCGTTCGGATCCGCCCCGAACGGTGCCGTCACGACGCGGGTGAGGAAGAACAGCACCGCGACGAGCGGCCGGGTCACCCACGTGATGAGCTCGAGCGGGAAGACCATCAGGAGGAGCACCTGCTTCGCGTGCTTGCGGCCGATGGACCGTGGGACGAACAGGCCGAACAGCACCGCGACGAGCGAGAGCGCCGCCACCGTGACGACGACGGCGCCGAGGTCGCTGAACGCCGCGGCGATGCCGACGAGCTTCAGCAGCTCCGAGAGGCGCGGCGCGAGGAACGCCGCGGCGATGCCCGAGAACGCGAAGATCACGAAGAACTCCACGACCTGGATGGCCGCCAGGTAGCGCACGCGCCGTTCGCCCATCCGGCCGGCGCGCTGGCCGCGGCGCCCGCGGACGACGAGCTCCTCGATGAGCGCCGGACGCCGGATCGCGTGCAGTGCGGCCTCGCTCATCGAGAGCAGTGCCAGGAGGACGACCAGCACGAGCTCGATGCCGAGGAGCTCCCAGCTGCCCACTATTTCTTCGCCGGCCGCGATGCCTTCTTGATCGAGCGGGCCGGAACGCCCACCGCGAGCATCCCCGGAGCCACGTCCTTCGTCACGACCGCCCCCGCACCAGTGACGGCGCCCTCACCGATCGTGATCGGGGCGCGGAGCAGCGTGTCCGAGCCGATGAACGCGTCGTTGCCGATGGTCGTGCGGTGCTTGTTGACCCCGTCGTAGTTCATCGTGATCGTTCCGGCCCCGATGTTCACCCGCTCGCCCACGTCGGCATCGCCGACGTAGCTGAAGTGGTGCATCTTCGTGCCCCTGCGGAGCCGCGCGGCCTTCACCTCGCCGAAGTTGCCCAGCTCAACCCCCTGCTCGAGGTACGCCCCGGGGCGGAGATGCGAGTACGGACCGATCTGGACGTCGTCCTCGAGCGTTGCGCCCTCGAGGACCGAGGCTTCGACGATGCACCGGGCGCCGACGGTCGTATCGCGCAGGATCGAGTACGGACCGACCCGCGAATCGGGTCCGATCGCGGTCGTCCCCTCAAGGACGCACCCGCGCTCGATGACCGCATCCGGCGCGATCCGGACGCCCTCATCCACGGTCGTGGAATCCGGATCATGGAACGTGACGCCCTCAAGCATGAGCTTCTCGCGGATCCGGCGGCGGAGGATCGCCTCGGCGGCGGCGAGCTCGACCCGCGTGTTCACGCCGATGCCCTCGCCCGCATCGGGCGTGCAGAAGGCGGCGACGCGCTTTCCCGCCGCGATCGCGGCGGCGACGATGTCGGTGAAGAAGATCTCGCCGGTCGAGTTCGCCTTCAACCCCCCGATGACCGTTCGCAGCCAGGCGAGGTCGATCGCGTACGCGCCGAGATTCGACTCCGGCAGCTGGCGCTCCTCGGGAGTCGCGAGCCGCACCTCGACGATCCGATGCACGTCGCCGGCGTCGTCGCGGACGATGCGCCCGTAGCCGTTATCGGTCCCGACCTTCGCGCTCAGGAGCGCGATCGCGGCGCCACGCTCGGCGCGAAGGGACCGCAGCCGCTCGAGCGTGGCGGCGCTCAGCGTCGGAGTGTCCCCGTAGAGCACGAAGACCTCGCCGTCGCGGGCGTCGGCCGCTTCCACCGCGACCCGTACGGCGTCCCCGGTGCCGCGCATCTCGGGCTGGATCGCGGTCGCGGTGCCATCGGGCAGGATCTCGCGCGCCCGGTCGGCCATGTCGGGTGAGAGGACCACGACCGGTCGGGCCCCAGCGGCGGTCGCCGCGTCGAGCGACCAGCGGAGGAGCGGCTTGCCCGCGATCGGGTGGAAGATCTTCGGGACCTTCGAGCGCATGCGCTTGCTCTGACCTGCGGCGAGCACGAAGGCGAGGTGCGGCGCGCTCACTGGAGGGGCGTGCGGATCAGCGGGCGGGCTGGGGCGCCAGGATTCGAACCTGGGATAGAGGATTCAAAGTCCTCTGCCTTACCACTTGGCCACGCCCCATCGACGGGACGCTTGGAACGGGGACATGGCGCAAGTCTAGGTGGGCCTCAGGCCGCGGACTGGCCGTTCGAGCCCGTGGGTCGTTTGCCGCGTTTGATGAGCTCGGCCACGCGACGGCCGCCCTTGCGACCGAGCTGCGCGTAGCCCTCGCTTCCGAGCTGGCCCTTGCGCGCCTCGCCGCCCTTGCGACCGAGCTGCGCGTAGCCCTCGCTTCCGAGTTGGCCCTTGCGCGCCTCGCCACCCTTGCGGCCGAGGTCGGCGTAGCCGCCGGCACCGAGCTGCTTCTTCCGGGCCTGACCGCCGCGGCGGCCGATCTCGCGATAGAACTCGGGACCGTGCTTCGTGGCGGTGTGCTTCCCGCCCTTCCGGCCAGCCTGCCGGACGGTCATGTCAGTCTTCTTCTCGTCCACCGATAGAGGGTAAGAGGACAGCGCTCGCTCGGACGGCCCGTCCGATCGCTGGGCCGAGCTCATGCGCTCTCGCATCGAGACCCTGCCCCCGCAGAATTCGTGCGAGCCGTAGCGCATCAGCTCGTGAATCAGCGACCGCGAACATTGACGGTCCGCTCCCTGAGAGCGCGAGGGTCACGCCTTTCGATCCCGCAATGAGCCGGGTCTCACCGATGTCGCGGCAGACACGGCTCGCGGCATCGAGCAGGTCGTTACGAAGATGCGCGCGGATCGTCGCAGGAGTGATGCGTTCGTCGTCGAAGGCCCGGGCGAGTGACGCGGATCGCTCCCCGTCACTCCATTCCTCTTTGCGCAGCGCACCGAAGACCAGCGGCGTCGCGACGCGCGCGACCACTCGGACGAGCACGATCCAGAGCGGATCAGCGGGCGGCGGGAGCTCGCGAACGTGCTCGCCGCGTCCGGAGATCGACGCGAAACGCGCGTTGGATGCGAAGAACGGCACGTCCGAGCCGAGGCTCGCGCCGACCGCCTGGAGATCGGCGTCGACGCGCCAGACCTGGGCGAGCCCTCGGAGGGTCGCTCCGGCGTCGCTCGAGCCGCCCCCGAGGCCCGCGGCGACCGGGATGCGCTTTGCGACGCGGATGTGGGCGGTCGGCGCGTGACCGCTCGCGGCCGCGAGCGCCAGGACCGCCCGCGCGGAGAGCTCCCCAGCCGACACGCCGCCGACCATCGGGTCGGGTCGGACCTGCACGTCGAGCCGCGTGGCTGCCGCGACGCGCACGCGATCGACCAGATCGATCGTGGCGAAGACGCTCCGCAGGTCGTGATACCCGTCATCGCGAGCGCCGACGACCTCGAGGGTCAGGTTGATCTTCGCCGGTGCGGCCAGCCGGACCGACCGGCTCACCCGAGGGCCTTCGCGAGCGCGACCCACTCGGCGAGCGACAGCTCCTCGGGGCGCCGGGCCGGTTCGATGCCCGCGTCGCGCAGCGCCGCATCCGCGCGGTCCTTCGCGACGCCGGCCTCGAACCCGAGGGCGCTGCGCAGCTGCTTGCGCCGGTGGCGAAACACGTCGCTCACGAGCGCCAGGAAGCGGTGCTGATCCAGCGGCGCGAACGCCGGCGTCGGATGCGTGCGCAGGGCCACGATCGCCGAATCCACCTTCGGCGGCGGCCGGAAGGAGCGGGCCGGGATCCGCCGGACGATGGACGGCGTGGCGAAGGACTGCACGAACACCGAAAGGAACCCGCGCTCCTTCACGTCCGCCGGTTGGGCGACGATCCGGCGCGCGACCTCGTCCTGGACGAGCACGACGATGCGAGGTGGACGATCAGCGTGCTCGAGGAACTTCATCAGCAGCGGCGAGGTGATCTGGTACGGCAGGTTCGCGACGATGCGCGTCGGCGGCCGCGGGCCGAGTGCGTAGAGATCGACCTCCAGGGCGTCGGCGCGGACGATCCGCACGTTGTCGCGACCGCCGACGGTGTCGTTGAGCACCGTGATCATGCGCTCGTCCACCTCGACGGCGGTCACCGAGCGAGCGCGATCGGCGAGCGCGGCGGTGAGGACGCCGGGGCCTGGTCCGATCTCCAGCACATCGTCGTCGGCCGAGAGCTCGGCCGCGCCCACGATCGCCGCGAGCGCGGAGCGATCGACGAGGAAGTGCTGGCCGATGCCCGTGGCCGCGCGGACATCGTGACGCTCGAGCACGGCGCGGAGGGCCTTCGGATCGCTGAGGTCGCGACTCATCGCCGGGAGCCTAGGGCTGGGCCGCTACTTACAGGCCCATTGTCCGGACTTGCCGGTTGAGAACATCCACGCAGCGACGTTCGCGTTCGCGACCGGGTCCCACACGCTCGCCCCGCCGTATCCCGCGGCAACGCTGTTCGCCCGCCAGGTGCCCGGGATGATCTGGAACAGACCCGACGCGCCGAGGATCCCGTTGTACGCGTTCGGGTCGTAGCGGCTCTCGCAGTAGGCGACCCGCAGGAGCGTCTCGGGGTCGACACCGTATTTGGCGGCGGCGGCCCGGATGATCGACTCGGTCTCAGCGGGCGGCGGCGGTGCGGGTTTGTACTTCGTCCCGACGTGGACCACCTGCGCGACCGGCGCGACGATCGGCTCGGTCGAGACGATCGTCCGGCCGGCCTCGACGCCGTTCACGTAGAGGACGGCGTAGGTCACCGTCGACTGCCCCGGGGCACCGACCGCCGACACGTAGCGCCAGCCGACGTACTGGTCGGGCTCGGGGATCGTCTGGACCGGGGCGGCGATGGAGACCGTCTCGACGTCGGCGGTCTCGGACACCCGCTCGATGCCGACGATCGCGCCGGGCACGATCGGCCCGTCGGCGGCGACCTCGAGGCGGTCCTGGGCGCCCAGGCTGATGCCCGCGCGGTCGAGGAACGTCGCGACCGTCCCCGGTTGGGCCCGCAAGGCTTGCCGGGTGCCGCCGTCCACGACCGTCACCGGGAAGCCCCGGGTGAGCTCGATCCGGAGGCCCGGGACAAGGGCCTGGTCGGCCCGAACCGAGAGCCGGTCGCCGGAGGTCACCTCGACGCCGGCGGACCGGAGGAGCGCGCCGACCGTTTGGTCGAGCTCGGCATCGGTCGCCACCGCGACCCCGTCGATGACCAAGGTGACGCCGGTGAGGGTGTCGATGGCGGCCGGCGGCCGGAACCGGGCAAGGCTCGACTCCCGCTGGTAGCCGGCGACCGCCACCAGCGGCAGCGTGCCGCGAGCGGGCGCCGCGACCGACCAGGTCGCCGCCATCAGGACGACTGCGAGCAGCCCCAGGCAGGCATTCCGAACGACGCGCCGAACGGCGTAGCTGTGGATCTTCGCTTCCTCCCCACCACCCGATCGCCCACGGCCATGGCAACAGCCAGGGTGTACGAAAGGGGGACGCCGAAAGGGTACCAGATGGGTAACTGCGCCCGTTCGCGGTCGCAGGAGGCAGCCAACTGGGCGGTTGGCGCCCGACCGGTACCCCTAGGACCCGCTTACGGCTCCGGCGGGCGCCACCCGCGCCGCCGGAGATGGTCGCGCAGGGCGGGCCCGACGTCGCCGCGGCCGAGGGCCTGGTCGACGAATGCCGCGACGTAGCCGGCGCGGTCACCCGCGTCGTAGCGATCGCCGCGCAGCTCGAGGGCCCAGACCGGCTCCGTCGCCGCGAGGGCATTGACGGCGTCGGCGAGCCAGATCTCGCCACCCCGTCCAGCCGGCAGGCGCTCCAGGAGGTCGAAGATCGCTGGCTCGAGGACGTAGCCATGGACGCCCGCGAGGTCGCTGGGGGCCTTGTCCGGCGTCGGCTTCTCGACCATCCCGCTCACCCGGAACGCCCCGCGCTCGGGCTGGCCGGCGAAGACCCCGTACCGCGAGGACTGCTCGCGGCCGATCCGGGTGGCGCCGGCGACACTGCCCCCGAGCCGCTCCCGGAGGTCGAGCATCTGGCGGAGCGCCGGGGTCGGGCCGACCACGATGTCGTCCCCCCAGAGCATCGCGAACGGCTCGTCCCCCACCGCGTCGCGCGCGACGAGCACGGCGTGGCCGTTCCCCTTCGGCTCCGCCTGGACGACGACCTCGACCGTCGCGAGCGACTCGGGCCGGGTGAGCGCGGCGAGCTCGGCCGCCCGGCCCTCGGCCCGGAGGCGCTCCTCCACCCGGGGAGCGGGTCGGAAGTACGCGGCGAGCGACTCCTTCCCCGGTGCGATGACCAAGATCACGCGTTCGATGCCCGACGCGGCGCACTCGCTGACCACAAGGTCGAGCACCGGCGTATCGACGAGCGGCAGGAGCTCCTTCGGGACCGAGCGGCTGAACGGCAGGAACCGGGTCCCGAGGCCGGCCGCCGGGATCACCGCAGTGCGGACCGGCTTCATTGCTTGGCCGAGACCGAGAGCGTGAAGGCGGTCGTCTGCGTGGAGCGCGGCGCGAGGGCGGTCACCGCCAGCACCGGGGCCTTGCGATCGTTCGAGCCGTCGACGTCGAGCTCGAGCGCTCCGTCCTCGACGATGTGCCGCTCGACCGTCGGCGTCGCGCCGAACCGGATGACCTGAACGACGTACCGCTGCCTCACGACATTGGACGACCGGATGAACCCGTTCGCGGTCCAGCCGGCGTCCTGCTCGGCGTCGTCGGTGAAGTTGACCTCGGGGATCGCGATGTCGTCGACCGCGAAGCCGTCGAAGTCGAGTGCGGCGTCGGTCACGTATTCGAACCGCAGCTGCACCTTCTTGCCGGCGTAGGCGCCCAGATCCGCGGTCTGCTTCACCCACGCGGGCTTCGTCCCGCCCCCGGACATCCCGGTCATGCCGTTGCCCAGATTGTTCCCATTCGGATCGCTCGTCGTCGTGGCCTCGGTCTTGAGGGTCGTCCAGGTCTGGCCGTCCGTCGACACGGCGACGTACACGTAGTCGAAGTCGGGCTCGACGTCGTACCAGCTCCAGAACGAGAGCGTCGCCTTCGAGACCGCCGACAGATCGACCGTTCGAGTGAGCGTGGAGTCGAGCCCGTCCACCCGATCGGACCACCAGAACATGTGCCCCGAATGCGCATCGGTCGGGATGATCCGCTGCGTGGTCGACGCGCTGAACTTCACGTGCACGGACGCCTGGGGCAGCGCGACGTAACGGGCCGCGTACTCGTGAACGGTCGCGCGGAAGTCTGCGCCGGCGTTCGCGCGGTCCTGCGCCGTCGGTGCAGCCGGTGACAGCCGGGT
>DASUSA010000002.1:0-3006 GCA_036375335.1 Candidatus Limnocylindria bacterium | reverse complement strand
TATCGCTGCTCGCTCACCTAGTCGAACAGCCTAGCCGCGCCCGACGCGTCACGTTCGAGCGGATGCGCGCGATAACCACGTCGCAGCATGAACCAGAGGTACAGCGGGATGAATGCAAAGCCGATCCGCTCGTACTGCTCGACGTGCCGTCGCTCATGGACCCAGAGCGCGTCAGTCGGCTCGCGCGCGCTGATGATGACGTGCCCGAACGTGATCGCCGCGAAACCGCGCATCGTCACCAGGACGTGCGCGAGCCCGCGATCGGTCACGTAGAGGAAGCAGCCGTCGCGTACGCGCGGCCGCGCGAAGGACAGCAGCCCTACGAGATGGCCGAGGGGATCGGCGTGATGTCCGGCGAACGCGCGGCCGAGATCAGTTGACGACGGCGTCGACCACCTTGTCGATGGCGGCGATGAGCGCGGTCTCACTAAGCTCGGTCGCGTCGTACTTCACGATGAGGACGTGGTCGAGCATCTCAGCTGACACATGGAGCACACCGGGGATGCGCGACGTGCCCAAGGCGACCTGGCCGGCGCAGCTATGGCAGGTGAGCTCGACGATGTCGAGGCGGAGCTCGGTCGCCTGGGGTGCGATGGCCGCCAGCGGTGCGGGAGGCGGCGGTGTTCGTGGCGCTTGGATCACGGCGGCACCCGCTGGCGCGCAGGCTCCGAACAGCAGTAGGCCGGCAAGCAGAAAGAGGGCCCTCACGGACCCTCATTCTGCTCTCGGCCTGTTAAAGGGCCTGGTTCGTGGCTCGGTCTACGGGTGGTCGGACTTCATCTTCGCGTCGCCGACCTTCTCCTGGACCTCGCCCTTGGTCTTGTCGAACTTGCCGCTGATCTCGGTCGACTTGTCGCCACCGAGCTTGCCGGCCTCTTCCTTGACGTTGCCCTTGATCTCGTTGCCTTCGCCCTTGATCTTGTCCTGCATGATGTGCCTCCTTCGGTATGTGCCCGCTCGCGCGGGACGCTAAAGAGGAAGGGTCGCAAGCACCGTGCCGCGCCCGGCCTGGGTCAGGCGTTCAGGCTCGATCCTGTAACGAGCCGGTGTCAGCGCAACGACGAAAGGACGCGCTCCTGCCGCTCGAGGACGTGGGCCGAGATCTCACGTAGCCAGTGCGCCAGATCGGCGCTGAGCTCGAGGGCCTCGGCCTGGATCGCGGCACGATCCTTCTCATTCGCCGCGGGCCAGCGCGCGAGCAGCCCATCGGTCTTCGTCTCGTAGTCGGTCACCTTGACCCCGAACACCTTGAGCAGCTTGCGGGTGGGATCCATCGGAACGCGGTCCCCGCCCTCACCCGTCGATCGCTCGTCCATCCGCCACCACCTCCTCGACCGCTGAGCGGCTCCCAGTGTGCCGCAGTTGACGCTTGCGCCCGGCGCCCGGTCGCCCGATGCTCCCGGTCATGGATACGACGATGAACGCCTCCGACGCGATCACGGGGACCCTTCCCTCGGGCTACCGCGCCCGCGAGTTCCGCGACAGCGACCGCGAACCGTGGACCGACGAGCGCAACGCGCAGGTCCACGAGCTCCAGCGCGGCACCGCCGATGAGTGGCGCGAGTGGGAGCAGATCGACCCGCCAAAGTTCAGCCTTCGCGTGTCAGTCGACGCGCCGGACGGAAGCCTCGCCGCGGGCGCCGAGCTCGGCCCAGGGTTCTTGCCACGTGAGGACGGCACGCTGTTCGGCGGCGTGAACGTCATGCGCGCACATCGGCGGAAGGGCCTGGGCGACGCACTCCTGCAAGCGGTCGAGCGCGACGCTCACGCCGCCAAGGCGCCCCGGATCTTGAGCAACACGAACGCTGCGTTCGCCGGATCGCTCGAATGGGCCCTCAAGCGCGGCTACAAGGAGATCGGCCGGCGCATCGAGTCGTACGTCGACGTGCGTTCGTTCGACGGCGCTCCGCTGAGCGACGTCGTCGCCCGAGTCGAGGCGTCGGGCATCCGCCTCGCCACGATCACGGAGCTGCTCCGCGGACGGGACGCCACCGCGACCGAGCAGTTCTGGCGCGAGCTCTGGGATGCCGAGGCCCCGATGTGGGACGACGTCCCGTGGGCCTCGCCCACCCCACACTGGCCGTTCGAGAAGTTCAAGAAGCTCGCCGTCGACAGCGGCAAGATGGTCAACGACGCCACGATCGTCGCGCTCGACGGCGAGCGCATCGCGGCGTTCACCTCGACCGGCAAGCAGGGCACCGATCGCGGGTACACGTGGATGACCGGCACCGGGCGCGACTACCGTGGCCGCGGTCTCGCGACGGCCCTGAAGGTGAAGATGCTGACGGCCGCGAAGGCCGCCGGGCTGCGCGCGATGCTCACCACGAACGACGAGCCGAACAAGGCGATGCGCGGCATCAACGCGAAGCTCGGCTACGTGATGCTGCCGGCGAACATCGAGTTGGAGAAGACGCTCTAGCCTCACCCTGTGCCTAGCGCGCTCGCGTTCGAACGCGTCACGAAGCGTTACCGCAACGGCATCGTCGCGCTGGACGAGGCGAGCTGGAGCATCCCGATCGGCGCGCGGACCTGTCTGCTCGGGCCGAACGGTGCAGGGAAGAGCACCGCGATCCGGTTGCTCGAGGGAGCGCTCCGCGCCACACGTGGCATCGTGACGCTGCTCGGGACCCAGCCGGACACGCCGGCGTACGCCGACGCGCGGCGACGCACCGGTGTCGTGCCTCAGAGCCCGGGCATGTACTCGGACCTCTCGACGGTCGAATACCTGGAGCTCGTGCGCCGGCTCTACGACCGAGGCGACGTCGGGCGGGTCATCGAGGCCTTCGGCCTCGGCCCGCACCGGCAGACCATGCTCGCGGCGCTGTCGGGCGGTTTTCGACGGCGCGTGCTGCTGGCTGCGGCGCTTCTGTCGGAGCCCGAGATCCTGCTGCTCGACGAACCGACGGTCGGCCTCGATCCAGTGGCGGCCCACGAGGTCCACGAGCTGCTGTCGGCGGCGATGAAGGGACGGACGACGTTGCTGTGCACCCACAATCTCGCCGAGGC
>DASUSA010000001.1:0-3715 GCA_036375335.1 Candidatus Limnocylindria bacterium | reverse complement strand
CCTGCCGAAGCAGAAGGAGCTCGGGAAGGGCGACTTCTCCAAGATTCCGAATGGGGCGCCCGGCGTCGAGACGCGCATGGCCCTGCTCTTCGACGGCGGGGTCGCGCAAGGTCGCATCAGCGCGAGCCGGTGGGTCGAGCTAACCGCGACGGCGCCCGCGAAAATCATGGGCCTCTTCCCCCGCAAGGGGACGATCGCCATCGGCAGCGACGCGGACATCGTCGTGTGGGATCCGAAGGCCAGCCAGACGCTCTCCGCGAAGACCCACCACATGCGCGTCGACTACAGCCCCTACGAGGGACGGAAGGTGAACGGCCGGCCCACGGTCGTGCTTTCGCGCGGCGAGGTCATCGTGCAGGACGGCGCGTTCCTCGGAAAGAAGGGCCGCGGCCGGTTCCTCAAGCGCGGCAGCCCGCTCCTCCAGACCTAGGTGGCCGACCCGCTCGATCACGTCCTCCGTCACAACACCTGGGCGAACGTCACCCTGCTGGACTCTTGCGCGGCCCTCGATCTCGCGGCCCTCGAGATGACCGCCACCGGCACCTACGGCACGCTCTATGGGACCTTGCAGCACGTCGTCGGCGCCGAACAGTGGTACCTGCAGCTCCTGACCGGCGAGGTGCTCGGTCGCTCGCGGATCCGCCGCGGCGAACGGCATTCGCTCGATGAGCTCATTACCACGGCCAAGGCCACCGGCGCGCGCGTGCTCGCGGTCGCGGCGACCGACGATGTGGCACGTCGCATCGACATCGACCCCGGTCGCGCATCGACGGTGGGCGTGATCCTCGCCCAGCTCGTTCACCATGGCAACGAGCACCGGACGCAGGCGACCACCATCCTTGGCGCGAACGGCGTGGAGCCCCCGGCCCTCAGCGGGTGGGGCTACGGCCGCGCAGCCGGCATCTCGGAGGCAGCGGAATGAGCGATCTCGGCGTGGCCATCGACTACGACAACTGGGCGACCGACAGGGTCGCGCAGTTCTGCGCGGCGCTGCCGCCGGACCAGCGCAGCCTCACGACGCCGGGAACGATGGGCACCGTCGAAGCGACCTTGATCCACCTCGTCGCGGCGAAGGAGCGGTACGCGGCGGCGCTCGACGGGACACCACCGCCCGACGACGCGATCCGCGAGACGACGACCAAGGATCTCGATCAGGTCGTCGCCCGAAGCAGGAAGCTCAGCGGGTGGTTCGCGGAGTACGGCCAAGGTCCGATCGACGTCGAGCGGATCATCACCCGGCGCGGAGCGGACGGCAGCATCCAGCACATGCCGGCCGGCATCCTGATCGCGCAGTTCCTCCACCACGGGAACGAGCACCGCGCTCAGCTCGGCTCGATCTTTGGCGCGAACGGCATTGAGCCGCCCCATTACTCCGCGTTCAACTGGGGCAACGAGCTCGGGAAGATCAGCTAGCGGCGGCCGCGCGCAGCGCCGTCACCCGGAACGCGGGGACGGGCTGATGGAAACCTTTCAGCTCGATCTCGCCCGCCGACGTCGATTCGACCGCGTCCTCGACGGCGGCGTGCACCCGGCTGCTCACGAGGATCTCGCCGCTCTTGGCCGCTGACGAGAGGCGCGACGCCTGGATGACCACCATGCCGACCGCGCCGTAGTCGAAGCGACCCTCGAAGCCGATCCGGCCGAGCGTCGCGTAGCCGACCGAGATCCCGATGCCGAGGCCGAGGTCGTAACCCCGCTTCTTCCACCCGGCCTGGAGCTCGGCGAAGCGGGCCTGCATCGCGATCGACATCCGCGTCGCCTGGAGCTGCGGCTGGGCGACGGCGACCGGATCGTTGAAGAACACCATGATCCCGTCGCCCGCGAAGTGCTCGACCGTCCCTTCGTGATGGAAGATGACCTCGCCCATCGCCCCGTGGTACGCGCGGAGGACCCCGAGCGCCTCCTCCGGCTCGGCAGTCTCCGAGAATGCGGTGAAGCCACGCAGATCGGCGAAGACGACACTGATCTCGCGCCGGTGGCCGGCCAGGAACTCGTCGCCGCCCTGCGACATCACGACGTCGGCGATCTGCGGCGACAGGAACCGCCGGAGCCGGCCCAGGCGTCCGAGCTCGTCCACCTGCTCCTGGACCCGGTCCTCGAGCGTCCGGTTCCACTCGGCGAGCTCGGTCTTCTGCCGCTCGATCTCGTCGTGGTACGTCTTCACGCGCAGGAGCGAACGCACGCGCGCGAGCAGCTCGAGCTGGTCGAACGGCTTCGGGACGAAATCGTCCGCACCGGCCTCGATCGCCTTCACCTTTTCGGGAAGGCCGCTCGCCGTGACCATGACGACCGGCAGAAAGCTTGTCTTCGGATCCGCGCGCAGCCGGCGGCAGACCTCGTAGCCGTCGATCCCCGGCAGCATGATGTCGAGGAGCACGAGGTCGGGCTTGTCCTTGAGGACGCGGAGGAGCGCTTCTTCGCCCGTTGCGGCCGTGACCACGTCGAAGCCGTTCGATGTGAGGACGGCCTCGAGCAGTCGAACGTTCTGGGGGACGTCGTCGACCGCGAGAATCTTCGTCACCGCTTACCGTCCAGATACCCACGGACCTGCTCGGGGACGTTCTTCACCTCGATCGGCTTCGCGATGAAGCCGTCGAAGCCGGCCTCGTTGAACCGCTCGCGATCGCCTGACATCACCGACGCCGTGAGCGCGACCGTCGGGATGTGCTTCGTGCGCTCGTCGGCGCGGATCCGGGTCATGGCGGCGATGCCGTCGATCCCGGGTAGCTGGATGTCCATCAGGATCAGCGCGGGGAGGTGCTCGACGCTCATCTTGATCGCCGACTCTCCGTCGGTCGCTTCGACCGTGCGGTAGCCGTGGAAGCGCAGCACGTCGCGCGCGAGCTTGAGGTTCTTCTCGTTGTCTTCGACGATCAGGATGAGCTCGTTGGCCATCAGGACTCCTTCACGAGCGGCAGCGCCACGGTGAACGTACTGCCTTTGCCAGGGGCGCTCTCGACGCTGATCGTTCCGCCGTGCAGCTCGACCATCCGCTTCGACAGGGAGAGCCCGAGCCCGGTGCCCTCTCGCGACCGCTCGCCCTGATGCGACGCCTGCTGGAACTCCTCGAAGATCCGCTGCTGATCCGCCGCCGCGATGCCGATGCCTGTGTCGTGCACCGATAGGCGCACCTGGCCGTTCTCCCGCGCGGCGCGCAGGCTGACGGTCCCGCCATCGGGCGTGAACTTCACCGCGTTCGCCAGCAGGTTGACGACGACCTGCTTCAGCTTGCGTTCATCGGCGACCACTGTGTCGAGCTCGGGCGCAACCTCGAGCGCCAGCTTGATCCCGTGGCTCTGGGCGCGTTCCCGCACGAGCGTCACCGCGTTGTTCAGCGCAGCGACCAGGGAGAACGGCGCGGCCTCGAGCTCCATCCGGCCGGCCTCGATCTTCGAAAGGTCCAGGATGTCGTTGATCAAGCTGAGGAGATGACGTCCCGAGCTGACGATGTCCTCGAGGTAGTCGGCCTGCTGCTCGTTGAGCTCGCCGAACATCCGCTGCAGCAGCACTTCCGAGAATCCGATGATCGCGTTGAGCGGTGTGCGCAGCTCGTGCGACATGTTCGCGAGGAACTCGCTCTTGTGGCGGTTCGCCACCTCGAGCTGCGCCGACTTCTCCTGGGTCTCCTTGAACAGCCGCACGTTCTCGATCGCGATCGCGCTCTGGCGGGCGAAACCTTCGACGAGCTCGATCTCGCGTTGCTCGAACGGACGGA